>DATFVD010000508.1:0-4719 GCA_035260505.1 Terriglobales bacterium | reverse complement strand
AAGAATTCGTCTTTCAAATCGGACAATCGCACCCCGTCCCGGGTCGCCAGTCGGTGCTGCTCCGGAAGAGCAATGTAACTATGGATCTCGGCCAGCTCTCGCGTGTAAAATTCGCCGGCTAGCAACTCGCCGCTCTCGTTCGTGATGCCGATATCGATCTCTCCGGCACGAAGCGCGATTATCTGCTTACCCGGTAATAAGCCCACAAGCTTCAAAACCGTTTCCGGAAAACTTCGCCTCACCTCTGTCAACGGTCCGTTAAGGTACTGCTTGGCGGCCGCGGGCATGTAAGCAATTCGCAATTGATTCGTTTCCCCGCGTAGAGCGCGCCGCGTATCGCTCATGGCCAGATCGTAGGACGCCAGCAGAGCGCCCATCCTCTTGGCCAATGCCTGGCCGCCGGCCGTCGGCCTCACACCGGTCGCCATGCGCTCCAATAATCGCCCTCCTAATTCGTGTTCGAGCGCTTGCATCTGACGCGACAGTGCTGGCTGCGAGAGGCGCAGCCGCGTCGCTGCACGATGGAGGCTGCCCTCTTCCACCACGGTTAGAAATGAGCGGATCTGCACCAACATGCTAAAGACTGATGCAGATCGTGCATCGCCCGCCCGTTTCGGTCCCAACTGCCGTAACCGCTCTCCGAATGTTCATCTTACAGGTCCAACTATCTGCTTAGACCACGTTGCAAATGAGTGGATCCGCTCGAGCACGCCAAAGACTGATGCACATTGTACATCACCGCAATCCTTACTCGGCATTACTCGGCTGCGGGCCGGCATCCTACAATCACTTCATGACTACACCAAAGAAGACAGCCATTATCACCGAATCCTCCGGAGGAGTCGGTGCATCCAATAGAGTTTCAACTAAAGAAGATTTCGACTGGCTTTACTGTGAGATGACGGGTTTCATGCGGACGCAAGTCCTCGCGGTCGCTGCGTCACTCCGGTTGGCGGAACATCTCCGCGACGGTGGCCGTACTGCCGATGACTTCGCAGCCGCTAGCGGCATCGAGCGGTCCATGGCATTTCGCTTTCTGCGGGCGTGCACGAAGATCGGTCTGATTGCCAGCGACGATGGCTGTACGTTTAAGTCCACCTCGCGTCTGCAGGCTCTGCACTCGGAGACGCCCGGCTCGCTGCGTAACAAGGCAATGGTGCTTGGCACCCGCGCTCAATACTTGATCTGGACCGAATTCCTCACGGCGGTGCACACGAACCAAGCGCAGGCCGAAAGAGCGCTTGGCGCTCCGATCTTCGACTATTACGCTGACCAGCCCAACGAAGGCGCGATATTTCGGGCGACCATGCAGGACGTTTCCGAAGGGGTAGCGAGCGAGAGCGCCAGTATCCTTGACACCTCGACCTATTCTGTCGCTGTCGATGTCGGCGACGCAGACGGGGCGCTAGTGCATAGCCTAATGCAACACAATCCGCGCCTGCGCGGCATCGTCCTTGATCGGCCTGAGAACGCTGCCGCCGCAGCCGCAGCCGCCAAGGCCCGAGGTCATGCCGACCGCACCGAAGCGATCGGCGGCGATTTCTTTAAGTCGGTGCCGAAGGGCGACCTCTATTTGCTGAGGTTTATTCTCCACGATTGGGAGGATGCCGATGCGATCCGAATTTTAGAAAGCTGTCGGCGCGCGATGAACCCGGGCGCCCGTCTGGTCGTCATTGAGGCCTTCTTTGCCGAGCCGGGCGAAGCGATACCGCCGAATATGATCGATACTCAAGTCCCGCTCTTTGATCTGCACCTGATGCTTGCAGTGAATGGAAAGGAGCGCACGGTCGCTGAGTACAGCGCGCTGTTCGACCAAGTTGGTCTTTGCCTGATCAAAACTACGCCGCTCAGCAATGGTTACGTCGTGATTGAGACGGCTGTAGCCTAAGTGGTTCGGACGATGCTATCGGAACAGCACATTTCTCGGCCAATGGTCCCGGCTTGGAGTTTGATTCGTCTCGTTGCTGCTAGCGTGATCGGGACGACAATCGAGTTCTACGACTTTTTTCTATACGCCACCGCTGCTGCGCTCGTTTTCAACAAGGATTTCTTTCCGACAAGTAACCCCTTGACCGGGATCTTTTTTGCCTTTCTTACGTACGCGGTCGGGTTTCTGGTTCGACCCATCGGCGGAATGGTGTTTGGTCATATTGGCGACAAACATGGCCGGCGTTTTGCGCTCGTGCTTATCCTTAATCTCATGGGCGCCGCTACCTTTTGCATGGGGTTGTTACCCACATTCTCTCAGGTTGGTGTGCTGGCACCTGTGTTATTAACTCTTCTCAGATTGATTCAAGGTTTTGCGTTGGGAGGAGAGTGGGGCGGCGAATGAATCGCTATAACCAGGGAATTGAGTAAAGCCGACTTTATCACGGTCGGAGTGGCTTAATCTCCGCAAGCCCGTCAAAGCGCGGTCTCCTGTTGTTTGTGTTTGTCCGCAAATCCCGACACGAGAAGCTCTTGGATGATACCGAAGTGCTCCTATATTATGATCCTGAATTTGATCGCCAATTTGCCATTTCTTTATCATAAACCCGAAAAATACGCGGTGATTCGCATTGACTGATCCTGATCATCTCAAATCCGCTGCCGTGTATCTTCTTCAAGTGGCGCGCAGCTCTGAAGGCCGCCGTTACGCAAGCAGCCAAAGATCGACGCATTGAGGCAATACAAGGAAGAGATCCTGGAAGCGCACCGCTAGGCCGCTAGCGCGGCCGTGAGAGGTGAGAAGTGAGAGGGGACGGGGTTAGGTAAAAGGTGACAAGTGAAAGGTGAAAGGTGAGAAGTCACAGATGCCGGTCAGCCCTCCAGAAAGATCAACGGTGAGACCTGGGAGTGGAGGTGGAACTGTGAATGGTGAGAGACTGGAAGTGATTAGTGATTCAGTGATTTGGTAAGCCCATCCACGCGACATAACCAAAGCGGCGACCTCTCCGGACCGTGAGTAGCCACCAGGCTTGGCCGATGGCCAGAGGGTCAGCACAACTGATTTTCAAGACGTTACGGCATGTTTCCAACCCATTTTGCTTTTTGAGCGCGAGGAACGAGCGAGCGAGAAACAAAACAAAATACAGTCACCTCTTCCAGCGCGGAGCGGAGGCGAGCTCAAGTCCGGCAGCCGCCGGAGAATAAATGGGGGCAGCCCGTAGGGGGCAACGTTTATGCCGGATTTGAGCTTGAACTCGCCGGAGCGGAGCGCTAGCCGAGTGCGCGACCAACCGGGGAGGCGGTTCCTGGACTATTTAGCGATTTCTTACTGAACAATGCATTTTTATCGACGCTCTAAAATCCATCGCGGCCGGACAAAGTTCTTTTCTGCAGTTCTTTGACGTGTTCTCGCCAGCTGCTTCCAAACTCTCTCGCAGGGCTTACTCGCCATCCAGGAGGAAGCCGGGAAATACATTGCTCGAATCAAGGTAATCTCCGACGATCGCCCCGGCCGGGTTGGGCATGGAGGGGAAGGTGCCCTGGCCCAGGCCTGTGCCCGCGCCCGGAGCATCGAACGTCGTGATGGCACCGTCAGCAGCGCGCACGAAGCCGTGAGTTACAGAGCTCGCGTCAATGTAATTTCCCGTAATCGTCCCCGGTACGCTGATGCCTTCGCCGAGCGTACCCTGGAAGGAGCCTGTACCCGCGCCTGGAACATCGAACGTGGTGATGGCGCCGTTAGGGGCGCGCACGAAGCCGTGATATACGTTGCTCGCGTCAAGGTAAAATCCCGTGACGGTCCCCGCAGGGTTGATGCCTGCGGAAAACGTGCCCTGGCCGGGGCCTGTGCCCGCGCCCGGAGCATCGAACGTCGTGATGGCGCCGTCAGGGGCGCGCACGAAGCCGTGATAGACGTTGCTCGCGTCAAGGTAATCTCCGGCAATCGCACCTGCCGGATTGAGGCCATCGACCCCTGCGGTAACGGTGCCCTGGCCGGAGCCTGTGCCCGCGCCCGGAGCATCGAATGTCGTGATGGCGCCGTCACGAGCGCGCACGAAGCCGTGAATTACATTGCTCGCATCAAAGTAATATCCTGCAATTGTGCCTGCCGGGTTGATGTTATAGGCGAAGGTCTGACTCGCGCCCAGCACATCGAACGTGGTGATGGCGCCGTCACGAGCGCGCACAAAGCCGTGAAATAGACCTTTGGCATCGTTGGTGAGGCCCGTGATTGTCCCTGCCGGGTTGATGCTATAGCCGGCGGTGCCTTGCCCTGGAGCCGTCCCAGCGCCGGGAGCTTCGAACGTGATGAAGCTGCCGTCGCGAGCCCGCACGTAGCCATGGACAACATTGCCTGAATCAAAGTACAGGCCCGTGATAGTGCCCTGAGGGCTGATAGCCAAACCCTGAGTGCCCTGGAAGGCGCCCGTGCCCGCGCCCGGGACGTCGAACGTAATGATGGCTGTCTTCCGCTCGTTGGCACTCGCGGAAAAGACAAACCCCGATGTGATCAGGCTAACCGCGAACACCTGTAAGAGCGCTCTGCCGGCCGCCAATTTGTGATTGGTTCGCTCGGGCATAAGCATCATTCGATGAGTGCTACTATGAAGCGGACTCCGACCGAGACAGACGCTCTTTTACTGCTAAGGTGCCGGAGGTGCTTCGATGTGTATGCCGTACTTTGCTCCGATTCCGATCAGGGTAGCGATATCGGGCTGAAGTTTCTGAAACTCTACTGCTGCTTCCCGGAAAAACCGGTCAAAGCCTCCCGGCACACAGACTACGGTGTAT
>DATFVD010000507.1:0-2434 GCA_035260505.1 Terriglobales bacterium | reverse complement strand
GCATTGCACGCATTGGATTTCGTGT
The DNA here is from genome assembly GCA_035260505.1 of Terriglobales bacterium. Lineage (GTDB taxonomy): Bacteria > Acidobacteriota > Terriglobia > Terriglobales > Acidobacteriaceae > Acidiflorens. Next base: position 2,409 of record DATFVD010000507.1, on the reverse strand, counting down.
GTTAGCTTCGATTGGGAGAGTTCCGCTTGCGACACACGGTTCCGGCTGGGATGAACCGCAAGGAAACTGACGTTTACCTGCGACTCGATCCGGCGCGGCTTCCCCAACATATCGCCATCATTATGGACGGAAACGGGCGCTGGGCCCGGCGCCGGCACATGCCGCGCGTCGCCGGACATCGCGCCGGTGTTACCGCCGTGCGTTCGACCGTCGAAACCGCGGCGCGCATCGGAATTCCGGCGTTGACGCTCTATGCCTTCTCCGAGGAAAACTGGAAGAAGCGTCCGAAGACGGAAGTCGATTTCCTGATGCGCCTTTTGTGCCGCTACCTCAAAGCGGAAATCAAGACTTTTGCCGAAAACAATATCCGCTTGAAGTACATCGGACGTCAGCATGAGTTACCGGAGTCAGTGCAGCGCGAGATGGCGGAAGCTAGCGACGCGACATCGATGAATACCGGGATGCTTCTGACGCTGGCGTTGAACTACAGCGCGCGCAGCGAGATCGTCGACGCTTTTCGCTCGCTGGCGGAGGCAGCAGCCCGAAATGGCGGGCTCAGTCACATGGAAGTCGATGAGCAAGCGATTAGTGAACATCTTTACACGCGAGGTCTGCCGGACCCCGACCTGGTAATTCGCACTAGCGGCGAGATGCGGCTTAGTAACTTCCTGCTCTGGCAACTTGCCTATGCGGAGATTTTTGTAACGCCAACGTTGTGGCCTGATTTCCGTGGCGTTCAACTGCTCGAGGGGATCGAGGAATATCAGAAGCGCGACCGCCGCTACGGCGGACTGGGGCAGGACGGGCATGCTCCACAGCATAGGCCGCTCCGGGCGCAAGCGGAGAAGAAGCGTTGACAAACTCGTGTGGTGACGGGGCTTCGCCCCGTCCAGGACGAGCGCAACTCGGCAACGGCCTCGCGCTTAAAACACTACCGATTCGCCCTGGACCAAGCGCAAACCAATTCCTATTCCAATGATCAAGCGCGTTGCGACTGCCGTCGTTTTAATTCCTCTGGTTCTGTTGTTAGTGCTGAAGGCGCCGCTTTATGTGCTGGCCCTGGTGGTGGGAGCGGTCGCCGTACTCGCTATCGCCGAGTTCCTGAAGCTAGTGACTCACTATGGAGTCCAACCACTGGGGGCGGCTACGCATGCCTTCGTCGCGCTCTTCTTTGTGTTCGTGATTGTCGCTTCCACGAATCGCACGCCGCTGGTTGAGACTACGGCCATACTCTATGGGATCGCAGTGGCCGCGGCGCTCGCACCCTTTATATTCCTGACCGTGGCCATGAAGATGAAGGGGGCCAACTTGAGTGGTGGCTATCCGGCGGCGGCGGCAGCGGTGTTTGCCTTCGGGTATATTGCGCTGCCGATGGCGCTGCTGGTGGAGATCCGGCAGCAGCCAGCGGGAGCGATCTGGACGATCTACACGCTGCTTGCCGTATGGGCGGGAGATATCTTCGCTTACTTCGTCGGCAAGTCGCTGGGGCGTCACCACATGTCGCCGCACATCAGCCCCAAGAAGACATGGGAGGGCGCAGTCGCATCGATCGTGGCCAGCGTGATCATTGGCACGCTGTGGATACAGCACGCGCCCGGAATCAGTTCCGCTCTGCTCCGGATGGGATTGATTGACCTCCGCGATGGCATGTTCGGCTTGGAGCAGCCGCAACTGCGGCCCATCATTCTGCTGTCGGCGGTAGTCAACATCGCGGCACAGTTAGGCGATTTGGTCGAGTCGCTGATAAAGCGCGGCGCCCTGGTGAAAGATTCGGGCACGATTCTCCCCGGGCACGGAGGCATGCTCGATCGCATCGACGCGATGCTCTTCGCGGTGCCGGTAGTGTGGGCCTATGGCGCTTGGCGGCTGATGCAGTAAGCGGGATCGCTGGGCGCCTCGGCCTCTTATTGGTGTTGACGTGTGGTGAACTGGTTTATAGTGGTGCTCCTTCCTCCGAGTGGCGTGCCATCGCCGCGCACCGATTCAACCGTGTAGTAATACGTCGTTCGTGGCGTAAGGTTCATCACAGACACGCGATGGATCATGTAATGGAGACTCTGATTCCACCGGTTAGTAGACTCTGCCCTGCGATCGAGGTTCTTGGGGTCCGTGCCGTAGTGCACCACCGAGCGCTCGATCAAGCTGCGACCAGTGTTTGTGGTCCATCTGATAATGGCGGATTTATCCGTCGCCGATTCCAGTGCTGGACCCTTGATGATCAGCATGCGTGCGGCTTTCTTGCCAGCCGGACGTAGCTGGGAAGCAGTTTGGATCGAGCAAATCGGGATGCTCACCGAAACCGCGATCACAAACAGAAGTAGTCTGCTCATGTGCTGTCCCCGCGGATGTCACAGGTACTAAAAAACGCACCGTCGTCGGGGTGCGTCCGCCAAGTGTCATTTCTCCTCC
>DATFVD010000506.1:0-2430 GCA_035260505.1 Terriglobales bacterium | reverse complement strand
TGTACTTTGTGATAACGCCAAGAGACACGTTTATCGGCTGGAATCGAGGCGACGGCGGTTTGAAATTTGTCGGCGGTTCCGGCGGGCAGGTGGAGGTCGAATTCATGACCTTTCGGGGTGGTCAGCCGGAGCAAGCTCGGGTTGAGGTCGAGCAAGTCCTCGGCTGTGGCGTCCACACACTCGGCAGCCAGCCTTAGATCGATGGGATACCCGATCTTGACGGTGTCATACGGAACCGGCTTTTCTTTAACCACCGAATCCAGTCCGTATTGCGCGGGATTCTTGGCCATGATGGTGACGGCCACGATGATGGGAACGTAGTTTCGGGTTTCCTTGGGCAGCACGTTGCGGCGATAGAGTTCCCAGAAATCGGCGTAGCCGGTGCGTTTGACCGCACTCTGGACTGTCCCCGGGCCGGAATTGTAGGCGGCCATGGCCAGGTACCAGTCTCCGAACTGGTTGTAGAGGTCTTTCAGATGGTGAGCGGCGGCTCGGGTAGCTTTTTCGGGATCCTGGCGATCATCAACCCACCAGCTGCGCTCCAGGCCGTAACCTTTGGCGCGGCTGCCCATGAACTGCCACATGCCGCGGGCGCCGGCTCGGGAGACGGCCAGAGGGTGGAATCCAGACTCGGCCTGGGCAAGGTAGATCAGTTCCTGGGGAACGCCTTCTTCCTGCAGGGTGCGGCGGATCATGTCTTCGTATCGCCCGGAGCGGGCCAATGCGCGTTCCAAGGTGCCGCGTCCGCGGTTGGAGTAGTAATTGATGTAGCCGGCGACCTGGTCGGTCATCACCAGCGGCAGGCCAGAACGGGTGGATTTTATCTCGGCCTCGGCTTTTGCTTTGACGTTCTGGTCGACGGCGGGGGTGAGTTCGTTGGCTTCGTCGATGGGCGCCGGTTCCGACTTTTGCTCGGCAAAGCCGTCGCCCTGCTGGAGGGCGGCTAGTTCGAGGCCGTTGATGCCTTCCAGGATGCGGTCAAGTTCGTGTTCGAGGCGATCGTCCCCGTTCAGATCGAATCCGCTGCCGAGCAGTTGGTTGAAAGCGGAGTCAAAATTCTGTTTGGCGGCTTCGAGATGGCCGGCACGATAGTTATCCTGCCCTGACTGGTATTCCTTTTCTACGCGAGCGATCAGGTCGGCTACGGGATCCACTTCGAGCGCCAGCGGTACCTGCGGCCTCGATTGGGGCTGAGCGGCTGACGCGGCGGGCTTCTGCTGGTGGGGATCAGGCGGGCTGCTGGCCGCGACCAGTGAAGGGGCTTGGGCCTGTGCGGGAGGCATGAAAGAGGTCTTCTGGGCACTCTGGCAAGCGAGGGTCGAGGCCAAGGTCGCCGCTAATAGCGCGGAGAAAATAGTGGCCAGATACCGGTGAGAAGAAAAACTCATATTTTCGGAAACTTACCGCAACCGCTCCCGGGCGGGCAAGATGTACGTCCGTCAGTACTGAGATGGTACTATCGCAAAATTCGTTGGGTCAATTCCACAGAAGACCCGTTAGCCCTATTACTTTGGGCACCGGCTGGGCATGTTACCCCAGGCTTGCGGAGGAGGGCAACGAGTCTTTAAAGTCTTTAGGGCAGGCGGATTCATCGAAAGCGACTATGAAAGCAGTACAGGTACAGCAAACCGGTGGGCCGGAAATGATGGAACTGGTGGACTTGCCGGTTCCGCAGCCGAAATCGAACGAAGCTGTGGTGAAGATTCAGGCGGCGGGCGTCAACTTTATTGACGTCTATAACCGCGAAGGACGCTACAAGGCGCCGCTGCCATTGGTTCTGGGACAGGAAGCTGCGGGCGTGGTTTCGGCGATCGGGTCTGATGTGCGCGAAGTGGCGGTCGGCGATCGTGTGGCCTACACGGCGGTGCTTGGGAGCTATGCGGAGTATGCCGCAGTGCCGGCCGACCGTCTGGTTAAGATTCCGGCTGGAGTGGGAGAGCGCGAGGCTGCGGCCGCCATGCTGCAGGGGATAACGGCGCAGTACCTGACTCACGATACCTACCCGCTGAAGAAAGGCGAGACGGCGCTGATTCATGCGGCAGCGGGCGGAGTGGGGTTGCTGCTGGTGCAGATGGCGCACAACATTGGGGCGCGGGTGATTGCGACGGTTTCGACCGAGGAAAAAGCGAAGCTGGCGCGGGCGATGGGAGCGGACGAGGTCATTCTTTATACGCAGGCTGATTTTGAGGTGGAGACGAAACGGCTGATTGGCGGCAAGGGCGTGGATGTGGTGTATGACTCAGTGGGGAATACTACGTTTGACAAGGGGCTGAACTTGCTGCGTCCGCGGGGGATGATGGTGCTGTTTGGAGCGTCGAGCGGAGCGGTCGCGCCGATTGATCCGCTGGTGCTTCTGCAGAAGGGTTCGCTCTTTCTGACGCGGCCTTCGCAGGGGCACTACATTGCTACGGCGCAGGAGTTGCAGCAGCG
>DATFVD010000505.1:0-4733 GCA_035260505.1 Terriglobales bacterium | reverse complement strand
CTCCTTCAGCGATCTCAACGATCAGAAAGCGACAGAACGCGCCCTGATCTACATGGGCTTGAAAGCCGGCACGCCCATCGTCGACATTCCCATCGATCGCGTCTTCATCGGTTCTTGCACCAATTCCCGTATCGACGATCTTCGCGCCGCCGCGCAGTTTGTCGTCGGCAAGCACGTGGCCCGCACCGTAAAGCAAGCGCTGGTCGTTCCCGGCTCGCGCGGCATCAAGGCGCAAGCCGAAAAGGAAGGTCTCGACAAAATTTTCACCGCCGCCGGTTTCGAGTGGCGCGATGCCGGCTGCAGCATGTGCATCGGTATGAACGCCGACGTCCTGCCGCCGCATGAGCGCAGCGCCAGCACCTCCAATCGCAATTTCGAGGGCCGCCAGGGCAAAGACAGCCGCACCCACCTGGTAAGCCCGCTAATGGCCGCAGCCGCCGCCATAGCCGGCCACTTCGTAGACGTCCGCGACTTCGACGTCGCCCCGGTAGAGTAGCCGCAATGAATTTCCCATGCCGAGCGAAGCGAGGCGAAACACGTAGCGGCGGGCTTAAGCCCGGCGCACTTGAATTTTGTAGGGGCGCAGCACCGCTGCGCCCCTGCTTGGCGCGATGGTGAGAAATGTAGAGACCGGGCTTCAGCCCGGCCAATGTAGCGGCGAGTTAATCTCGCCATCTTGCTTTGTAGGGGCGCAGCACGCTGCGCCCCTACTTGGCGCGCTGTAAAACAGTGGAGAGAGCCGGAGGATTAGAAACAATGTCAGTCGACACACGGGGATTGCGTCGGGAACACGTAGGCAAACACCTGCGCGTGGAGCTCTCCGGCGGAGAAATTGCCGACGTGAGTTTACTGGAGCTAAGCGTCTGCCCGGAACCTGAGCCGTGCTGCGGAATTACCTACACGCTGCTGTCCACGAATCGGTCGGGTGGCAGCAAGGAGCAAGGCGGCACGTACTGGACAGCCTTCGGCGAGATCCAAAATTTTCGAGTGCTCGGAGACTGAATCGCATGCAACCGTTCTCAACCCACAGCGGCAAAGTGATGCCGCTCGATCGCGTCAACGTCGACACCGACCAGATGGTGCCCAAGCAATTCCTGAAAGCGCTCACCCGTGAAGGTTTCGGCCGCATCCTCTTTTACGACTGGCGTTACCTGCCCGGCGAAAAGCCGAATCCGCAATTCGTCCTGAATTTTCCGCGCTACAAAGGCGCATCCGTCCTGCTGACGCGCGCCAACTTCGGCTGCGGCTCCAGCCGCGAACACGCCCCCTGGGGCGTGAAAGATTACGGCTTCCGCGTAATTCTCTCGCCACGCTACGCCGACATTTTCTACAACAACTGCTTCAAGAACGGAATTTTGCCCGCCGAGCTGAGCGAAGAACAAGTCGAAGAACTATTTCAGCGCACCGAAAAAGAAGAAGGCTATTCCCTGACGGTCGATCTGCCGAACCAAACCGTAACCGACAATCACGGCCTGAAATACAAATTTGAGATCGCCCCCTCCCGCAAAGAAGTCCTCCTAAAAGGTCTAGACGACATCGGAACCAGCCTGCAACACGAACCCCAAATCACCGCCTACGAAAAAGCCCACGCCGCCACAGCAACAATGTACGACCAAGTCGACATAAAGAACTACACCAACGGCCGCTGACTTCAGTTTTCAGTTTTTCCTCAGTTTTTGGCTCTCAGTTGTCGTAAAAGATTGGAGCCTCCACCTGTTTGTCGACGTTGACTTAGCCGAAAGGCAAGTCTAAGCTCGGCCTCAAGCCGCTCTAAGGGCGCATGACTTCCTCACATTCAACAGCGCCGCTCCGACCCGAACTGATCGTTCTTGCTTTGCTTTTGTGCCAATTTGCTGCGGTGCGCGCGGCAGCGCAAGATGGCGCCAGCGAATCAGTCGGCGGCCTTTCATCCAATGGCCAAGTTGTGGTGCTGGTGCGCGACTCCACCGGAGAACCGCTCAAAACCCCGGCGTTAGTTCGTCTGTTTTCAGCGGACGGCATGCCCTTGGGACAAGTGTCTGTCGTCGGTGGGGGCGAAGCAACCTTTCGGGGCGTTCATCGAGGCAGCTACAGCGTAGAAGTAGAGGCCTCTGGGTACGCGAAGGCGCATGGAAATGCCACGCTGCCGATGACGGGAGAGGTCCACGTCGAGATTTACCTGCGCCCGGAGCCCAATGCCGAGCCAATGGTCCTGACAGACGCGGGCGTGCCAGTGCTGGCGCCGAAGGCGAAGAAGGAGATGGACGAAGGGCTGGAGGCACTGCGCAAAAAAGACTACAGCGGAGCGCAGAAGCATCTGGAGAAGGCGCAACAGATGGCTCCGATGCATCCAGATGTGCTTTATCTGCTGGGAAGCCTCTCTGCGCGGATGAACGATCTGCCTCGGGCAGAAGAACTTTTGGGGAAGGCCACGCAGATGGAACCTCAGCATGCCCATGCACAGGCCGCGCTGGGTGTTGTTCTTACCAATGAACGTAAGTTTGATGCGGCCATGCAGCCGCTCGGCAAAGCTCTCGAATTGGACGAAAAATCGTGGGAGGCCCGCTGGGCGCTCGCGCGTTGCTACTACAACCAGAAGAAGTTCCAGCCGGCGCTGGAGGAATCCAAGCGGGCGCTGCAGGATTCGAATGGGCAGGCACCTGAAATCGTACTCGTGGCCGCGGCATCGCTTACAGCGCTCGGGCAGTATGAGGAGTCCGCCGCAATTTTACACGATTTCCTCCAGCAGCATCCGGACCATCCGGGAGCCGCGCGCGCGCAACGCTGGCTGGACCGTCTGCAAGCGGCGGGCAAGATCAAACAAAATTGAATCACACGCAAGCTGTGGATGCGACGCGACTGCAGCAACGCTTGATCGGCCGCTCGCGGCGGTCCCGCGACCATCGTCGTGAGACCGAAGGCGAACGCTCCCCGACGCGGCTCAAAAGAAAAAGGCGGGACCTTTGAGGCCCCGCCCGGAAAGAAGGTTAGGATGCGCTCCGTTAGAATTCGAAGCGCAGGCCGAGCTGAATGGTACGGGGATTATTATCCGCCTTGCTGACTACACCGAATCCAGAAGCATCAGCAAGATCGAGCGATACCGAACCGGTGTTGGAGGTATCGGTGCCGAACAGCGGATGATTAAACGCGTTGAAGAATTCTGCCGTGAACACCATCCGGAAGCGTTCCGTGGCGAGAATATTCTTGCCAACGGAAAGGTCCACGTTCCAGGTTCGCGGTTCGTTGAGCGCCTCGGCATTTGGACGCCCATCCACACCCGGTAACGGAGCGCGAAGGGCGTTGAACACAGCCGCCGGGTCGGCAAAAATATTGATACCGGTGCCGCCGGTGGCCGGGTCTCCATTGGTGCCGACGCCGCTGGATCCTGCTACGCCGTGGCGACCACTGGCCTTGCCAAAGAAAGTGGCGCCGACGGTGCAAGTGAACCCGTTCGGGGCTCCGTAGTCACCGTCCGCGCCGATGCAGACCGGTCGTCCGGTAGCCCAGCTCCAAATGCCCGAGCTATACCAGCCACCGAGGACGCGGTTGAGGATTCCGTTGGATGCGAAGCGCTTCCCGCGTCCGAAGGGAAGCTCGTAGAGCCAACTGGCGTTGATTACGTGGCGACGATCACCATTGTTGGAACCCCAGCCGCTAAAGATATCGAACGGAGTGGCAGGCGAGTAGGCGGTGTATTGCTGGCCAAGGAAGTTAAGGCCCGCAGTGCCAACTGCATGGGACCAAGTATAGTTAAAGCTAAGGTCCAGGCCTTGCGACATAGACTTGCGGACGGTAGCGAACATCGCATTGTAGTGGGCGATTCCGCCGCTCGTGGTTATGTTGTTATTGGTGAGCTGCAATGGGTCGAGGGGTCGAGGAGCAATGGAGTCGTAGTTATTCAGCATGAAAGTCGCGAGAGATGCGTCTCCGCCATCCGCGAAGGCGATCGCATTTGTGCAGTTGGGGCAGCCGTAAGGTGCGTTTTCGAAGAAGGGCTGCTGCGGGAATGCAGGGTTGATACATGACGTGGCCGTCAGGCAGGTCGTCGTGTTTTTGGGAAGATATGGATTGACGCCGGCATTGACCGCCGCGTTAACGGCGTTATAAGCCTGCGCCAGCGTTTGGCCCGATTTGGGATCCTTAGCATATAGATCCGCAGCTTGCGCGTCCACGTTCTGCCACAGGTTTTTGGCGAACCGTCCGATATAGCCGACGTCAACCAGCCAGTTGTGAGCGAATGCGCGCTGGACATCCAAAGTGACGTTGTGTGAATACGGAATCGCCGAAGATGGGTCGAAGCCACTGGACTTCGCTGTAAATGTAGACCCGGGTATGAGCGGGATTGGGGCGTTAGCGGCAGCGGGAACGGGCACGGTGCTACCGTCTACGCCCAGGCGAAAGCCATTGGTGGCGTTGATGTTAGCGCCGCTGCAGGAAGCCGTCGAGGTTCCATTAGACGTCGGACCGTTGCAGAACTGAGCAGAAGCCAGTCCGTCGCCGAGGAGGGGAATAAGCGCTTCCGTGACGCCATTGGTGCGACTCCACAGAATCGCGTAGCCTCCACGAATGACGGTCTGTTTATCACCAAAGATCTTATTTTTGAACGGTACCTGCCAAGCTGCGGCGACGCGCGGACCCAGGTTGTTCCAGTGGGTGTCGGCAGAGCTGGTTCGTCCCGGAATGTGGCGGATGGGGGCGAAGGCGAAAGTGTTGTCAGTCGCGGCGGTAGCGCCCGAAGCGAAGAATTGGCCGCT
>DATFVD010000504.1:0-5663 GCA_035260505.1 Terriglobales bacterium | reverse complement strand
CTTTGCACGTGCGTCTTCGATACGACTGACCGCGTGCAGCACATGTTCTGGCGCTATCTGGAAGAAGATCATCCGGCGGCGCGCGATGTGCCACACAGCCAGCATCCCCCGGTAATTCAGGATCTGTACGAACGTATGGATCGCCTGATCGGGCGCGTGATGGAAAAAATCGATGAAGATACTTTGCTGATGGTGATCTCCGATCATGGATTCAAGTCGTTTGCGCGCTGCATGAACCTGAATGCGTGGCTGCATCAGAACGGATATCTCGCGCTGAAGGATGGCAAGATCGAGAGTGGCGACTGGTTCGAGGACGTGGATTGGTCGCGTACCCGCGCTTACACCATGGGTCTTAACGGACTTTATCTGAATATTCAAGGCCGCGAGAAGCAGGGAATTGTCGACCCCGACACCGCCGACGCGTTGAAAGACGAGCTGCAAGAAAAACTGAATGGGCTGGTCGATCCCGCATCGGGCGCTGTGGGGATCACGGGCGTGTTTATTGCCGACAATGTGTATCGCGGGCCCTATACGGAAAATTCACCCGACCTCATTGTTGGCTATGGCGCCGGATATCGTGCGTCGTGGGATTCGGTAATGGGAAAAGTTACCGGGCAGATTTTCGAAGACAATATTAAAGCTTGGAGCGGCGACCACTGCATCGACCCGAGGCTCGTTCCTGGGGTTCTGTTTTCCAGTCACAAGTTCATCGAAGAGAAGCCGGCGATTGTGGATGTGGCGCCGACGATCCTGAAACTGTTCGGCCTCGCGCTGCCGGCGCATTTCGACGGGAAACCATGGACGCTGGCTCCTCAGACTAAATCTTAACCACAGAGGGCACAGAGATGCACAGGGGAAGGGCTTTGATTTCCTCTGTGCTCCCCGGTGTCCTCTGTGGTAGTCGCTCTCTACTTCCCAAACATCGGATAGTGACTCGCCGCGCCCATCAGGAACAGCATGGGGAACGACAACACAAAGTTCGCGCGCGAGGTGAGAAAGGCCTGGCGGGCCAGATATTTTGCCTTGTCTGGTATCGGTGTGGCGTTGGCCGCGTTGTCGGCGGTCCACTTAATGATTTTTTTCTGCGCGCGCCAGATTACTCCCCAGACGTTCAGCATCATCACCCAACCCATCCCGCCGCCGATGCCGATGGCGAGCAGGCGGTTGCTCTCCCAGCCATGATCGTTGAGCCGCAGAAACAGGCAGGAGGCCGCGAACACGATTACCGTGTAGACCACGGCTAGCACCAGACCTTTGTCAAGCGCGCCTTTACCGGGAATCTGGCAGGCATACATCAGCCCCCAGGCGACAGTCCAGATCGCCAAAAAGCTTCCCATCGTCGCGCCGGCCGATCCCCCTCCGTTTCTGGCGTCGGATCCTACAATGCTGCCCCAGTATGCCATGCCCATGAGTACGGTCAACACCGATCCCCAGCGAAACCACCACAGCGCGCGCGACATCAGGCTGGGCAGGACCTTGCTTTTGGTGGCGGGATCGAGTTCCTTCATGAAGGGAACGTTGACCAGATTGAAGAAATACAGCAGGCCCAGCCAGGTTATACCGCCGACAAAATGCAACCAACGAAACAACATGAGAAGGTTTGTCTGGAAGTCGGTGGGTAGGCTGATGTCGGTCAAAGTCAGGCTCCTTATTCTGAAACTGGGTTTCGGGAAGGTCCGATTGTAGATGGCTGGGGTGGGAAATGAAACCCGGTCGAGTTTTTGGTGTGCAGAAATGAGCCGTGGGGCAGGCGATGACGCACAGGTAGCGTCACAGAATATTATGAGCGGGAAGTTGAAAAGCGCGAGACAAGGCCGTATTGTAGGAGCCGACAGGATGAGAGCTGCGCCGATTGCCCTTCCCTGTGTTCGCGGCGCAGCATCGAACCCTACAGGGAGATCGGCAAATGGAAGCCAAGCCGGCACAGCAGAACATTCAGGATTCCTTCCTTAACACGGCACGAAAGGAACGGCACAATATTACGATCTATCTGGTCAGCGGCGTGAAGCTGACGGGTCGTATCCGATCGTTCGATAAGTACTCAGTGGTATTAGAAACCAGCAACCAGGAGCAACTCATTTTCAAGCATGCGATTTCGACTGTAGTCATTTCGCGCGCAGCCCACAGCCACATGGATTCGAAACCGACCGCGGTGGCATCCCTCGCAGAGGCGTCCATTTCGAGTCCCGTTTCCGGCACCGAAGGATGAAGTGAGTTTGCTTGCGCCGAGATGACTCCAGACTGAGCGGCCGCGGCAGTTCGCGGAAAGAGCCCAAGGCAGTACTGAATCCATCGGAGCAGCAGGAACGGGCGTTCCTGGTGGGAGTGGAGTTTCGCACCAAAGGCCGCGCTGGTGCGAGTCACGCAGGAAAGACAAGTTCTGCAACCATCCCTCCGGGCGCGCAGGCGGCGCGAGATCAGGCCACCAGCGTGGCCGCCTCGTCGTCGTCCTCGTCCTTGTCTCCTTCCCTGCCGACCGCTTCTTCAGATTTCAGCTCTGAGGAGTCGCTCGACGAACTGCGTTCGCTGGCGGCAAGCGCGGGTGCGCAGATTGCCGGCGAATTCACGCAGCGCCGCGACCGGCCTGATCCAGCCACGCTGATCGGCAAGGGCAAGCTGGAGGAAATTGCGGGCGCGGCGGCTTCGGTTTCCGCGGATGTAATTCTGTTCGATCATGACCTCTCGCCTTCGCAGCAGCGCAACATCGAACGCGTCGTGCATACGCGCGTCATCGATCGCACGCAACTGATTCTCGATATTTTCGCGCGGCACGCGCGCACTCGTGAAGGCCAATTGCAGGTGGAACTGGCGCAGCTCGAATACATGCTTCCGCGGCTGGCGGGGCGCGGCGTGGAAATGTCGCAGCTCGGCGGCGGAATCGGCACGCGCGGACCGGGCGAAACTCAGCTGGAGACCGATCGGCGAAAGATTTACCGTCGCGTCCGGCACATGAAGCAACAAATCGAAAATGTGCGCCGCATCCGGGCGCAGCAACGGCAACGGCGCGAATCGGTTCCGGTAGCTACGGTGGCGCTGGTAGGGTACACGAACGCGGGAAAGTCCACGCTGTTCAATGCCCTTACGAAGTCCAACGTGACGGCGTCGTCGCGCATGTTTGCCACGCTTGATCCGACGATCCGAGGCGCTGAATTGCCCTCAAAACGCAAAGTTCTGTTCTCAGACACAGTGGGTTTCATCCGGCATCTTCCGCATACGCTGGTGTCGGCGTTCCGCGCCACGCTCGAAGAAGTACAACGCGCGACACTCATCATGCAGGTCTCGGATGCCAGCAGTCCGGTTTCTGCTGAGCAAGATGCGCAGGTGGAGAGTGTCCTCAAAGAACTTGAAGCTGACAAGAAGCCGCGACTGAAAGTGATGAACAAAATTGACTTGTTGCTTCCCAAACAGCGCGAATCGCTGCGCGACAGCGATCTCGGTGACAACGATCAGATCATTCATGTCTCGGCGGCGAAAGGGATCGGATTAAGCACTCTGCTCGATCGCATCGATGCCGTACTCGAAGGAGACCGCCCTGAACGCGTTCGCCTGCGCATACCGCAAAAAGAGGGCAAGGTTCTGGCCCAGTTGCAGGCCGGCTCGCGAATCTATTCCCGCCAGTATCAGGACGGGTTGGTGGTGCTGGAGGCGGAAGCGCCTGCCTCGCTGCTGCGCCGCATGCGGGCGTGGGTGGTGGAGTGACCGATGAAGTGGCCTCGCAGGAACAGGGGCCTTGGAAGGAACTTGTCAGAGCTGACCGCTTTGGTATGACATAGAAGCCATGGGACTCCGCATGGCGTCGAGGATGACTTTCGGCTTGCTCGTTTTTCTGACGATTCATTTGGCTGCGCAAGAGCCGTCGAGCGCCGCTTCGCAAGTCCGCAAGCTGGAGGAAAAATGGACCGCAGCTTACAAGGAACGACAGATCGATCTTCTGGCTTCGCTCCTAGCCGAGGATTTTGTGATCACGGTTGAGGATGGCAGCACCTACAGCAAATCGGGTTACATTACGCACAGCGCCGATCCATCGGTTCGGGTAGAGGTCGCCGAATTGTCGGACCTGCGGGTGCGGGTGCGTGGCGACGTCGCTGTGGTGACGGGCGCGTATCACGAGAGGGGAACTTCCAACCGCAAGCCTTACGAGTATCACGACCGGCTGACCGACGTCTGGGTCAAGGCCGGGAACGCCTGGCAAGTGATTGCCTCCCATTACAGCGTCCCGTTGAAATAGTGAGTCCGAGGTTCGAGTCTAGTTCTATGGCTTCCCGAACGGGTTCTCCAGAGACTCGCTTTGCGGGGTGAACAATTCTGCCCCGTCTTCTGTAATGTGCATGTCGTCCTCCAGACGGATGCCGAATTCTCCACGGATGTAAATGCCTGGCTCATCGCTGAAGGTCATCTCGGGCTGGAGTTTTGTTGAGTTGCCGCGGACCAGATATGGCCACTCATGGCCGTCCATGCCCATGCCGTGTCCCAGGCGATGAGTGAAATATTTGTAATCGGGACCATACCCTGCGTCGGTGATGACTTTGCGCGCTGCGGCGTCCACGGAACCGGCTTCTACTCCGGGCTTTGCCGCTGCAAGCGCGGCGCTCTGAGCTCGATGCACGATGTCGAATACCTGTTTCATTTTGTCTTTCGTTTTGTCAGGGGCTTTGCCGAGTACGAACGTACGCGTGATGTCGGACGCGTAGCCTTCCACCGAGCAGCCGCCGTCAATCAGCACGATCGTGCTTTCCCGAATTCCCTGAGGCTTGACCGAGCCGTGGGGGAAAGCGGAAAACTCGCCGACTTGTACATCGGCGCCGCCGTCGAATCCCAGTTTGCGGTGCGCCGCTTCCAGCAGGTTCTCGACATCCCGCTGCGTCATGCCAACTTTCATCGAGCGGTAGGTTGCCTCGTAGGCGGCGAGCGTGACCTTCGATGCCAGCCGCATGAGGTCGATTTCGTGCCGGCTCTTGATCATGCGGCAGCCGGCGGTGACCGGAGTCGCGCTCGTAAACGTCGCGCTGGCTGCGGCTTTTTTCAGGTTGTCGCTGAAGACAAACTTTACCGTCTCCTCGACGCCGATCGTGCCGCTGGCGATTCCGCGGTCGCTGAGGCCTTGCGCGACGCGGGCGTAGGGGCTCTCGTCTTCCTGCCAGACACGGAGGTCGGGCTTGCCGCCATCGGGTGATTGGGCGATCTGCTCACGCGCCCGGCCTTCTTCGAACGCCGGAGAAACATAAAACGCTTCGCCCTTGGCGGGTAACACCATGGCAAAGAGGCGTTCTCCACCCTCCCAGCGTATGCCGGTGAAGTAGGCAAGGGATGTACCCGGGGTGAGGACGATGGCGGAGAGGTTGTTCTCGCGCATCAACATCAAGCGGCGAGCTTTTTCCTGGCGTCCGGCGCGCTCTTCGATAGTGATGGGCTTGGCTTCTCCGCGGAGAGTACGAAGCGCGGCGATGGCTGGCGGGAGAGACTTATCAGCTTCGGCCGCGTGTGCTCGCGTAGGTAAAGCTACGCTAACGCCGACGGCGAGAGAACCAGTTTGCAGAAAACGGCGGCGCGAAATCATGAAGGCTCGGAGAATGGATGACGCATTATGTAGAGTGGCAACTGGATGGCCGGCGGGTTTGGGTTTGGTACCCCCCCCCAGATTTGCGCTAAAGTATTAATTCTAA
>DATFVD010000503.1:0-8587 GCA_035260505.1 Terriglobales bacterium | reverse complement strand
AGTTTAATTGTTTTAACGATCTTGTACTGCGTGCAATCGACGAGGTGAACCGCGCTATCATCCCCGTCTGTGACGACGAGTTGATTGGACTCTGGCAGATAAACCATCATAAGCGGATGCCCGAAGCCTTCAATACTATGGATGCGTGCCCCCGTCCGAAGGTCGAACACCTCGACAGTCTTGTGTTCCTCCGCCGCGAGAAATAAACGATTTCCACTGCGGTCTAACCCAAAATGGTCGAAATCACCCGTGAAACCCGGCATCGGGGTTGTAGTGATTAACTTCAGCGGCAACTTTTCCTGCGCCTTCACCGTTACCGCGCACAAAGCCAATATCACCATGTAAATCTTCAACGAATGTCGCAAATTATCCTCCTTGGAAAGGCTGCTAATCTCCATTCGCTCACCCGAACTTCTGTCATGCCTGGACAACTCACCTTGTTCCCGGATTACATGACACTGAAAGACTGTGATTAGTCCTCATTGTTTTCCGGGCTGGATCCTGGGGCGACTAGGAAGTCACTTGCACGTTTAGTGCGGGTTTGGCGGGCGGGCCTCATCAACGTGGAAAGTATAACGCGGGATTGTCTTTGATCGCCGATCAAAACAAACTCTGGGTGCGCGTCGCCCGCATCTAGCTCGCGAGAAAACGTAGCGGTAGTTAACATTGGTACAGTAACAACCGGGGATCGCCAACTTCTCGCGCTTTTCGAGAAGTGGCTTCCACCGCGGCGTCATCGGCCTCGGGCGGGGAAGGCCTGGGGAATATGCAGTCGTGGCGCCTGGCGGTGCTCATCCAGGTGGTTAACCCCTTTGCACATTGAGGCATAACGCCACCGGGTGGGTGTTAGCATTAAATAACCGGCGTGGCGAAGACTCGAACAATCCGAAGAGCGGTGGAGCGAGAGCTTGAGAAGCAACGGGAACGTGAAAAAAACCAGCCGAAAGAGAAACCATTCTACCAAAAAGTAGGAGGGGTTGTTGGAGGGCTCGCGGCTACCTTTGCAACATTGTTCGGAGTCTGCATTGGAATTCTAAACGTACTGCCACGAATCTCGATTGCGCCACAGTCTCCGCTAGTCTCCTCTGACGCTTTCTCAGCCCCTTTTGTGGTTTCCAACGACGGATACCTGCCCCTTTATGACGTTCACTGTCGCTGCTCTCCGAGAAGAGTGCGTTATAAGAAGCCTGGAGGTAAGGGAGGCTTAGATATTGAGACTGAAGGGTCGGACGAGACCGCAACGGGTGGATTCGAGGCCCCCTTCACCGCAGAAAAACTATCGCCTGGACAAAAGGTCACTTTCCCTTGTCGATTTCCGAACGAGTTCCCCGAGTGGTTGGTCGCGGCAGACATAGGCATAGTCGTTGTCTACCGTGCTATCCCATGGCCTCGGATAGCTCGGCATCAGATGAACCGATTTAGTATGTCTCGCGACACGCAGGGCCAATACCACTGGCTCGAAGAACCTCTCCAATCGCGTTGACTGGCGGGTGACACCCTCGGAGTCCACCGCCCCATTTTTCATCACAAACTTTCCGTACGCACATCACAGACATCCCATTCGCCAAATGTAACGATGGTCCTGATTAGGTAGCGAAGCGCGTGCCCGTCTCGAAAGACGGGTCCGCCCCAAAACGATCTCAGCGTTCTTTGCTTCGAAAATACCTCTCAGGAGGGCCCGCATAGACGGGGAAGAGTCTTTGACAACAACAGAGTGGTCCGAGCGGAACAGCCCCTTTTCATGGCCTAAGATGTCAATAGGACATGCGGGGTTGACAATCTCCTAAGTCCTTATTCCTGAAAGACTTTACCTGTAAGTCCTTTGGTTTCAAAGACCGAAGCAAAAAATTCCCGCCAAGCCCATGATTCCATTAGACCAGGGGGGAGGGGGGTGGGGATACCAGGTAGTAAACATTGGCGGGGCGAGGGGCTCCGCCCTGTCACGGAATCCGCAGTTCGTGGAATCCCACTGCTGCAAAAAAAAACGCGCAAGAATGGAGCGCCGGGCAGTCCGCAGGTCGCAGCAAAGATCGCAGCAGAGGTTCAGCAGCAGAAATCGCAGCATTGCCCGCGGCATTGCCCGAAACGGAGGACGCCTGAGAATGTGCTTCCGCCTCACGGAAGTCACTTCGGCGCTACGCCGCGTTCCCGTATAATAAAAAACACAGTGCTCAAATATTCAATCGTAGTCCCGCTCCATAACGAGCAGGAGAACGTCACCGACTTGTACGCGCGGCTTAAGTCGGTGATGGAGGCGAGCGGCGAGGCCTTCGAGATGGTGCTGGTCGATGATGGATCGATCGACGGCACGTTTCCGTTGCTCCGCGAGATTGCCGCCGTAGACAGCCGCGTGACCATCGTCAAGCTGCGCCGTAATTTCGGACAGACTGCTGGCCTCGCGGCTGGCTTCGACCATGCCCGCGGGGAATACATCATCGCCATGGATGGCGACTTGCAGCACGATCCCGCCGACATCCCATTGTTCCTGGAGAAAATTGCCGAGGGCTACGACATTGTCAGCGGATGGCGCAAGAATCGGGTCGATAATTTCTGGCTGCGCCGCTTTCCCTCACGCTGCGCCAACTGGCTGATGGCGAAGTTGAGCGGCGTTGACATCCACGACTTCGGCACCACGTTTAAAGCTTACCGCCGCGAAATTCTGGGACAGGTTCCGCTCTACGGAGAGCTCCACCGCTTCATCCCCGCACTGGCTTCGTGGCACGGCGCGTCGATCGTCGAAGTCCCTATCAAGAATGTGAACCGGGAGCGCGGCGCTTCGCACTACGGAATCTCGCGGACCTTCCGCGTCTTCTTTGATCTCATCACCATCCGCTTCCTGCTCAAATATCTTTCCCGCCCCTTGCACTTCTTCGGCACGGTGGGGATGTTCAGCATCATGGCAGGCTGCGGAATCTCCGGCTGGCTGATTCTGCAGAAGCTCCTGCACAAAGCCGATGTCATGTACCAGCACGGCCCGCTGATGATGTTCTCGGCTGTCCTTCTGCTGGCGGGATTGAATATGCTTGCGGTCGGCCTGCTTGGAGAAATGCAGGTGCGCCATTATCACGAGCCTGTGCAGCGTGCCCCGTATTCTGTCGATCGCATCCTGCGGGCGCAGAGCGAAGAGAGCACGATCTCGGAGTGATTGCAGAGGTGAAACATCTTCTGACGACTGTCTGTGGTAGATTTTGATTCTTACCTCTGCAATCTAACCTCTGACCTCTGACCTTATCAAAGCGTTATAATTTCATCCGCTATGCCAGCCACAACTCAACTTGAATTACGTCTTGCCAGCCGGATGTCGCGGCTGGGCACAGAAACTGCCTTTGAAGTCCTGAACCGCGCCCGCCAGCTTGAAAAGCAGGGTAAAGAGATCATCCACCTCGAAATTGGCGAACCCGACTTCGATACGCCCGCCAATGTCGTCGAGGCCGGTGTAGAGGCTCTCCACAAGGGATGGACGCACTATGGCCCGCCTGCGGGTCTGCCTGACCTGCGCCAGACCATTGCTGACTACGTCAGCCGCACCCGCGGGGTACCGGTATCGAGCGATGAAGTTGTGGTAGTTCCAGGCGGCAAGCCGATTATTTTCTTTACGATCCTGGCATTGATTGATGCGGGAGATGAAGTTATCTACCCCAATCCCGGCTTCCCCATCTACGAGTCGATGATCAGGTATTCGCTGGGCAAGGCGATCCCGATTCCTTTGCGCGAAGAGCGCGACTTTTCCGTTGATGTCAAAGAACTGGGCTCGCTGATTACCGACCGGACCAAGCTCATCGTTCTGAATTCGCCGCACAATCCGACCGGCGGCGTCCTCACCCGCAAAGATATTTTCGAAATGGCGGAGGCCATTGGCGACCGCAACATTCTTATTTTGTCGGACGAAATCTACAGCCGCCTTATTTATGAGGGCGAGCATTTCTCCATCATGAGCGTGCCCGGGTTCAAAGAGCGCACCATTCTGCTCGACGGCTTCTCCAAAACCTACGCAATGACCGGATGGCGGCTGGGCTACGGCGTTATGCGGCCTGATCTGGCGGCTCACGTCTCGCGGCTCGTGGTCAACTCGAACTCCTGCACTGCCAGCTTCACGCAGATTGCGGGGATTGAGGCGTTGCGCGGAGACCAGTCGTCCGTCGACAAAATGAGTGCGGAGTTCAAGCGCCGGCGGGATGCTTTCGTCGCCGGGCTGAACAAGATCAAGGGCTTCTCCTGCCGCATGCCGAAAGGCGCGTTCTATGCCTTCCCCAACATTGCGAAGACCGGCTGGAGTTCAAGAAAGCTGGCCGACGCGCTGCTCGAACAGGCCGGCGTTGCGTGCCTCTCCGGTACTGCGTTTGGGGAATATGGAGAAGGGTATCTTCGCTTCAGCGTGGCGAATTCGCTGGAGAACCTGAATAAAGCCCTTGGTCGAATTGAAGATTGGGTAGGGAAGAACCTGCGCTAAAGTGAACCGCCTGTGTGGTAGCGGGGCTTTGTCCCGCTAAGACGGGGAGAAGCCCCGTCACGACACGAACTCCTCGGGAGCGTGAATCATGCCTGTGAAGCAAGGTGATCTCCAACTATTGCAGCACCCCGCCTCTAAGGAACTATTGCAGTCAAAGATTCCTGCGCGCATGGCCTATGTCTGGACCGACGGCACTCCGCGGGTTATACCCATCTGGTTCCATTGGAATGAACGCGAGTTTGTGCTGGCGACTCCACCGAAGGCTCCTAAGCTGAAGGCGCTGGTGAAGAATCCGAAGGTGGCGCTTACGATTGACGACAACATTTTTCCCCATAAAGTACTGCTGGTGCGCGGTACAGCGCGGCTCGAAACCCTGAAAGGTGTTGTTCCCGAATATGCCCTTGCTGCCGATCGCTATTTCGGAGGCGAGCAAGGAAAGGCCTGGGTCGCGCAGATGGGCAACATGATTCAGGAGATGGTGCGAATCACGATTACGCCGGAATGGGTCGGTCTCCTCGACTTCCAAGTCCGGTTCCCTAGCGCCTTGCCGCTGTGAGTTTTCGCCCCCGAAGCCTCCCCGCGCCGCTTCTTGAACGGAATTTTTAGCGAACCTTCCAACCGTTCATTACCTCCGATTGGGCGAGTCGGCCAAACTCTGTCACGCTGCCGGCAAGCGGCAGGCACGGCTTCGGTGGAGGCGCCACAGGGCTGGGCAACGGTGGAATGGTGACTTTCGGATTAGTCAGGTTGAGGGCGGTCACGAGGTTGCCGACATCGCTCGATGCATCGCGCGCCGTCAGCGGTGCCAAGCCCCATCTCCACTCGATTAGCTTCAGGGCTGAGGTGTGATCGAAAACTGTGTGGACGACCCGCGGGCTCGCCGCGTACCCGCGCGTGAACGGCGACGCAATCACCGTCGGTACTCTTGGGCCGAGCAGCGTCTTTCCATTCACAATGTCGGGATCCACATTGTTGGGCGCGGCGGCCCGCGGCGGCGGGACGTGTTCGAAGAATCCGCCATTCTCATCGAAGTTCACGATGAACACGGTGTTCTTCCACGACGGGCCGCTCGCCACTGCGTGGAACGTCCTCGCCAGGAAGGCTTCGCCGGAGCGTATGTCGGCATGGGGATGATCGTCGTTTCCTGTCCCGTCATCGAGGAGCGTGTAGATCGGATCGACATAGGAGACCGCCGGCAGATTTCCGCTCGCCGCGTCCAGGAGAAAATCGCTATATGGAAAGGTGTTTAACAAGTATTTCGAGCCCCACAGTCCTAGAAAAGGCAGATTGTTGAAGTAGTAACGCGCGCTGATTCCGGCGTTGTTCAGCGTGTCGAAAATGGTGGGTAAGGTGCACTGGGTGGGCGAATTGTCCAAACGATCGGTTTGCGCCGCGAACTGGAAAATTCGATTGGGAAAGGTCGGCCCGAGGATCGAGCAAAAATAGTTGCTCAGCGTCGTGTAGTGAAGCGCCAGCGCCGCATAGAAGGGAATATCCTTCCTGGTGTAATAGCCGATGGCGAAAATATCGTTAGATGGATTCTTGAGGAAACCGTCCATCTTCCCACCGTCGTAGTCAATGCGGCCTCCGGAGTAAGAGTGGTCGGGGTCGGGATGCGGACAGCCTGTGTAGTCCGGCGCCAGCGGGTAAGTGGAATGCGAGACCCCGTTCGGGTCAAGGTAAGACAAACCGGCCTGCTTACCATTGGCGCCGGGGAGCCATCCCAGGAAGTGATCGAAGCTGCGATTCTCCATGGTTACTACTACGATGTGATTGATGCCGGACTGGTCCGGTGGCGGGAGCGGGTTCGTACTGGATGTCTCGTTGGCGAATAGTGTTTTGGCATTCATGCCGCCGAACGATCCTAATGCGGATGCACCGCATGCTCCGGCCACGCCGGACAAGAAATCTCTTCGATTGATTGCCATCAGGAATCTCCAATCCATGCTCGATGAGTCCAGGCTCGAACGAGCTTATGCGAAAACTTCGACTGATAGGAAAGCGGCCAACCCGACCGCGGCACGTTTCGGTGCCTGCTTAGACGTAGCTTCTCGTAAGGAGGTTGTGGATCACAGGCAGTCCAGTGTTAAAGAACTGTGAAAGTTTGAAATCCATAACTGCGACGATCATTTACTGGGACGATCATTGCACCGCGGCGCTGCGGATATTCTCCACTCCATTTGCTTCCCTTTACGCCCGGATGGTAAAAACCCTCCGAGGCCTCTGCACGTGAAAAAGATCGCCGCTGTGTCCCTCTCCGCTCTCTCCGCGTTCCTGGTCGTGTTCGTCATCGCTCGCGCCGCCGATCGCTCGCGCCGGATCAATCTTCCGACCAGCAAGGCTCTGACGCTTCCTGTCCCCGGCTACCTCGCCCACACCAACAGTTTTCCAGCGACCATTGCGCTTAGCCCTGACGGTCGTTACGCAGCGTTGCTCAATCAGGGATACGGCACTCAGGAGACGGGTGCGCGCCAGTCGATCGCCATTCTCGATCTCAACAATAATCAGTTGCGCGACTTTCCCGACGACCGGTTGAGTGACGACTATTCCACGCGTCAAAGCTATTTCATCGGCCTCGCGTTTTCGAGCGACGGCAAGCATCTTTATGCCTCGATGGGATCGATCACCGACCCTACCGGCGAGAAGCCGACGAGCACAGGTAACGGCATCGCAGTTTACAAATTCGCGGACGGACAAGTTATGCCTGAACGATTTATCAAGCTTGCGCCTCAGCGGATCGCTGAAGGGAAGGAGGTCGCGTTCGGATTGCGCAAGACTCCCGCTGGAACCGCGCTGCCCTATCCCGCGGGACTCGCTGTTCTTCCAGGCCCCAAAGGCGACCGCCTGCTCATCGCTAATAATCTTTCGGACAATGTAGTACTACTGGACATCAACTCCGGGAAGATTGAAAAGTCATTTGATCTAAGCCGAAGCCGGTATATCCCCAGTGCGTATCCATACACCCTCATCGCCAACAAAGCCGGCACGAAGGCATGGGTGAGCTTGTGGAATACTTCGTCGGTCGCAGAATTGAATCTTGAATCCGGCGAGGTGTCGCGCTGGATTGATGTAATAAAATCTGCCGACCCCGTCGCGCCTAGTTGGCACCCAACTGCAATGGCGTTAAGCCCGAACGAAGAGACGCTCTACGTCACTTTCGCAAACGCCGATGCCGTGGCCGCAGTGCATGTGAAATCCGGGACCGTTTTTATTCCCTATCACACCAACGACAAGGACTTCGGGTCGCTCCTACAAAGGGGCTACGGGTCCGTTCTTCAAGCCATCGTCCTCTCGCCCGACGGAAAGTATCTCTTCGCAGCAGCGGGAGGGTTCGACGCGATCGCCGTTTTCGAGGTCATAGATTTGCAAGAACCTACCCGAAACAGCGACATCGGCGGTCGGCCTGGTCCTATCCTTCCCCGTGGCTTTATTCCCACCGAGTGGTACCCCAGCGCGCTCGCCATCGCTGGCAACGACTTGCTCATCACCACCGCCAAGGGCGAAGGCAGCGGCCCCAACAATATGCAGGGCACGCTGAAAGGCGAGCGCAAGAGAAAAGAACATCCCTACATTGCGACCCTGATTGGTGGCTCCATTTCCCGCCTCAGCCTCGCCGACATCGACAAAAACCTCGCTGCCTACACTCGCCAAGTCGAAGACGACAATCTCATGCGCTCGGACGGCGGAAAGTTCGAATTCGCCGGCGGAACGAATCCCATCCGCCATGTGATCTACGTGCTGAAAGAAAATCGTACCTACGATCAGATCCTCGGCGATCTGCCGGTCGGCGACGGCGACGCCTCGCTCACCATGTACGGAGCCGACATCACTCCGAACCAGCACAAGCTTGCCCTGCAATTCGGTGTACTCGACAACTTCTACGACAGCGGAGAAGTTTCCGGCGACGGACACCTCTGGTCGACCGCTTCCACCACCTCCGACTACAACGAGAAGACTTGGCCCATCGGCTATCGCAGCAAAGAGCGCACCTACGACGCTGACGGCACCGTCGCCGACGAATTGCCGCTTGAACAGGGAATCCCCGATATCGATGATCCCGCTACTGGATTCCTCTGGGACAATCTCGCGAAACATAACCTGACGTATCGCATCTACGGAGAATTTATCCACGCGGTT
>DATFVD010000502.1:0-4752 GCA_035260505.1 Terriglobales bacterium | reverse complement strand
AGCCCAATGCTGCGCTTGAATCCCGCAATTGCGATGGTGCGCCAGAAACCGACGTCACATCCTGCAGCAGCGTTGCCAAGGCGGTGAGCACCGCAATGTCAACATAGGGAGTGGCGCCAACACGCCATGTCGCGCGAGCCGACCGATCAAACAACCAGGCCGGAATCTCCAGCCATCGCGCAGATGCCCGACCAGAGAGGCTGCAATGGAAGACCTCTCTGCCAGCCTTCTCAACCACCTCATGAATATGGACCAGGCATCCGGCCCAAGGATGCCACGGATAAAGAAGCTCGTACTCCGTGATCCCGTGGGCGTTCCGTCGTCGTGTTGTACAATGAGGTACGTACGCATCTATCGTTGAACAAGGATGCGCCGGCGCCGCGCCCCATTCAGAGCGCTGGATTACATTCTTTGCCGTCCGATCTTGGGTGGATTTCTTGCCGCGGAATCACGAAGGCGAAGCTCCCGAAAGAGTTTCACCTTTCCGACGTGGTCACATTTCCAAAGAAGGTTGCTTAGGCATGCGGGGCTTTTTCTCTTTACTTGTGAACGCCCGACGATCGTATCACGGGCGGGGGTGGTGGTTGCATTGGCGAAACAGTGGGGTTGCTCGGCGGAGGCGATGCGGGGCCGGTGTTACTCCAGGTCCGAGGTACATTCGTCGTACCCACCGGAGCGGTGTACGACCCCACTGAAGGAGCCACTACTGATCCGTACCCACCCAGTCCAGGGGCTTGCGCCAGCGCAAACGTGCTTGTGAGGGTGAAGGCTGTCGTCAATGCGATTGTCGTAAGTTTCATGAGATTTCTTTCTTGTAGTTTTTCACAAGGGACAAGCGCGCCATCCCTTTGATCGTTCCATTAAATTTCTCAAGCGCGATAGAACCCGCCAAGCTGTTCACAGCTCGCAGAGCCTTGATGCTCCAGCAATCGCCTTCCATCGCCTGTCATCCGACTGTTACGCTGTTGGATTCCGCTAGGTCACTTGAGCGTTCTAGCAGCGGCATCGGCAAATCCACCGACGAGCGGCTGGCTCCGCTGACGGCCGGAGGCGCCTTTGACCGCGTTGCGTCGATATCGCTCCTCGGAGCCGCATCGATAAATATCTCTTCGAACGATAAATTTGCTCTTTTGCAGAGCGATTTCGCCAGAGAGGTTTTTTGTTACAGCGGTAGTCTGCGCATGATCGGCCGGATAGACGATGGACTGTTATTTCCTGCGATAGTCCGACGGCCCTGCAACATTACGACCGGTGTCTTCGGCACATCGAACTCGATGGCGAGTCACGGTTTAATGAGGCGGGGCAGCTTCGTTAAGCGTCGAAGTCGCCTGTGAGTTCATCACGGGATGAATTAGTCCCCACGTTATTGTTTGTTCGCCGTGCCCACAACTCGCGACTTTGTGTCCCGTGCTGCAAAAGGAATTTTGCAACACTATCTGCCGATTGCTTCACTTTGGTCCAAAAATAGATTCGACTGGAGGCCACCATGCATCCCATCGGCGATTCTATCGGCGAGCCGGCATTGGATTTCGAGGCATGGAGAGTTTTGATCCAGTCGTTTTGTGGCCGGTACAACCCCGAGGGCATCGAACCGAGCGTTTTTGCCGGCTGGGTGCACCCCTTCAGTTTGTGGGAATTCTTGGCACTGGATATTGGCTCCAATGCTCAGCGAATCGAGCGGACAAAGCGAGATGTTCGCCTCGATGGTATGGAGTATTACGCTGCAGTGTTTCAACTCGCTGGTCGGTCGGCGATTAGCCAAAATGATCAGATCGTGTCACTGGCTGTGGGCGAGAGCGCGCTCGTGGACGCGACCCGCCCTTTGACATACTTATCAAGCGATGAGAACACTCAATGGAATTGCCTGTCTATTCAACTGCCGCGGCAATCACTGGTTTCTCACCTCGGGTTCGAGCCACAGGGGGGTATTTGTAGGCGCGGAACACTTGCCGGGCACCTGCTCCTCGATATCTTTCGGAATGCCGACAACGCTGAAAGAACAACGTGTGCCTCGGCTGACCCCTACATGCGGCTCGCAATTTACGATCTCGTCGGCGCGCTATTTGCGCCGTCCGACCCCTGGCCCACCTCCCGCCATGCCGACAGGCTGTTTGCTCGTATCCGCAACGTCGTTATGGATCGCTTTACCGATCCATATCTCCGCCCTCGTGACGTAGCAGCCGAATTGGGGATTTCCGTACGCTACCTTCAGAAGCTCTTTACGCTCCGGGGTTCGACTTGCAGCGATTTCATCCAGTCGCTTCGTCTGGATCACGCCGTGCGACTTCTGCACCGCCGGGCATTGACAAAGGCAAGCCAGCCTCTCAGCGAGATTGCTTATACCTGCGGCTTTCGCGACTACTCTTATTTTGCACAACAATTCCGTCGTCGGTTCGGACACGCGCCGAGCGCCCACTCCGATGGAGATGGTCGCCGCGGCAACCGAACAGTGCGCACCAGCAATGGTGAAAGTGCGGCGTAGGGTCATGACGCCGACCGGCTCGTGACCTAGGTTTTCTCTGCGACACCGTGTGGGTTCAGTTGCAGAGACGCCAGCATGAACATTATGAATACGCCTAAGCCTTTCAAAGGCTACGCCGCGCTCTCTCGAGCCGAGCCCCTCCTCTCCTTCGCATACAGTCCCGGTCCGCTTGGTGCCGAACAGGTCGAAATCGCCGTGAACTATTGCGGCTTCTGTCCAGCCGACATGTCGATGATCAAGGACGCCTGGGGATTTAGCGCCTTTCCCTTGGTGCCGGGCCACGACGTCGTAGCGGTCGGCAGCGAGGCACTCTGGCGACGATACTCGACTTCTGTGTCCTGCACAGTGTCGCGCCGATCACCGAGATGTTCCCACTCGCAGGTGAACGACGCGCTGGGTCATCTACGCTCCGGTAAAGCCCGCTATTCGATCCTGCTGAAGAACGACATTTATAGTTTTTGCCCTCGGGAGACTTCTTAATGACCGCGAAAAACTTCGTTGTGCAGAAAGCTACTACCTTCGACGTCGCGAGCGACTGCACTAGCTTTCGCATGAATTTCATCTGTCGGGACGGCGGTCAGGTTTCACTCAGCCTTCCGACTGAATGTCTCCATGGGTTCATGATGACGTTGCCGAAAATGATGAGGCAGGCGCTCCGGGTCCGAAGCGATCACGAGAGCCTACGTCTCGTCTATCCGGTCGACAACCTACGCTTCGAGCATTCCACCGAACCGGACGCTTTCATCGTGACTCTGACGACGATGGAGGGTTTCGAAGCGTCGTACGGTCTCACACGGCAACAGATGACGGATTTCGCGGCTGTCGCCGACGCCATTTAGCGCGGAGGATACCAATTACCACTCGTCATTCAATCGGCGGTTCAATTAAAAGTTGACTGCCGGAGCTCATGTTGTGTTGGCAACATCGTGGCGGAGGAGAAAAGCCACGGCACTGACGACCAGCGTGCGACGCAGCTTCTAATAATTTGTCTTCCATGAGAAAGAGGGAATTCTTGAATGTTACGAGCAGAAAGCAACCCAGTTCTTCGAGCGCAGGATCTTGACTGGAATTTGCTCAACCCTGCATTTCAGAGGGATCCTTACCAGCATTATCGATGGGAACGTGACCACGGAGCAGTTCACGTCTTGTCCGCCGGCGACCATACGTATTATCGGATTATTGGATACGATGAGATCGTTACGGTTCTGACAGATACACAAACGTTTTCATCGAGAACAACCAATGAACTAGGTTGGCTTGTTTTTCGTGACCCGCCTGAGCATGACAAACTACGCCAGGCCATCGCCAAGGCATTCACTCCGCGGGCTATTGCGGTACTGGATGCCCCCGTGGCCGAAATCGTCACTGACCTTTGGAACCACGTTCTAGCGGACCACGGTGGAGATCTCCACGAGTTCTGCAATCTACTCCCCGTTTCCGTGATTTCGCTTATCCTTGGAATTCCTGTGTCCCGGCGGCAAGACATGAGCCGCTGGTCTCTACAGTCGCTTGAAGTATTGGGCTCGATGTTTGGTTTCCCCGTAAGTTCGGAAGCCAAACAAGGGTCGGCTGAACTTGTTGATTACCTCAAGGGGTTACTTGACAGTTATCGCCATCGCCCTGCCGATAATATAGGGGCGCACCTCGTGACCCTCTCAATGCAGGGGGAGATAAGTGAAAAGGACTTGCTCGCCTTTGCCCAATTTCTATTCGTGGCTGGTCACGAAACGACGATGCACTCTCTGCTCGGCGGATTTGGAATCCTCGCTCAAGACCAAGCTTTGTTTTCTCGCATAAAGGAGCAGCCCGAGCTTATTAAGGTCTTCGTCGAAGAGGTCCTAAGATATCGAACAACTATCCAGGCGATTGCTCGGATTTCGACTCGAGACACCGAGATCGGGGGAGTGAAGATACCGAAGGGCGCCGTCGTTATTCCCGTTCTGGCGAATGGCAATCTCGACTCAAAGAAATTTGAGGGCCCGGAAACGTTCGTTCTGGGACGACCGAATGCAAATCAGCACCTCACTTTTGGCAAAGGCATTCATACCTGCATCGGGGCCCCGTTGGCCCGGAGAGAAATGCAGCTTACATTCGAGCACGCTATTAAGACTATTAAGTCGATCACCCTGGATCCCTTACGACCACCGATTCCGCATATCGGCGGATCCACGAACGAATATGGGTTTGACAGTCTGAGCGTGAAAATTGAGCCCATGCCGACGCTCGATCTGATCTTCCCCCGCGCTACATAGTCTTTGAGTTCAAGAATT
>DATFVD010000501.1:0-2349 GCA_035260505.1 Terriglobales bacterium | reverse complement strand
GGGAGCCGCCGCCTTCCGCAGGATGGATCGGCACGGCATACTCCTGCGGATAAAGCGACTTCTGCCCCTCCATTGCCTGCCGCAGTTCTTCGTCAGCTTCCGAGAACGGAATGGTACGAATCCAGGTCATGGCGTCGAGTTGCCCTCCACGCGCTGCAAGGATTGCCGGCAATTCCGGCGTTTCCACACCCTACACGCCAGCCGCCGCAGTTGCCAATAGCTTGAAAACGCTACCGGGACCGGAACTGGCCGACTCGCCTCGCGCAGGCGCCCCTCACGCAATCCGCGCCCGGTGCTGGTAGCATTACTTGAGTCGCGACAGAAAGCAGGAGGGCCCGGATGCCGCAAGACACCTTGACGATCACCGACAACCGTACCGGAAAAAACTACACCGTTCCGGTCGAAAACGGAACCATCCGCGCGATGGATCTTCGCCAGATCAAAACCGCTCCCGACGATTTCGGCTTGATGACCTACGACCCCGCCTTCATGAATACCGCTTCCTGTCGAAGCGCCATCACTTACATCGACGGCGATAAAGGAATCCTGCGCTACCGCGGCTATCCCATCGACGTGCTGGCCGAGCACTGCACGTATCTCGAAGTTGCGTGGTTGCTTCTGTTCGGCGAACTGCCCACTGCAAATGAATTGAAAAGTTGGGTCCATGACATCACGCACCACACCATGCTGCATGAAACCACGAAGAAGTTCATGGAAGGCTTTCGCGACAACGCTCACCCCATGGCGATGCTCGTGAGCACGGTAGCGGCGCTGTCAACCGTGTATCCGGATTCAAAGAACATTCACGATCCCGCGATCCGGCTGCTGCAGATCAAGCGCCTGATCGGTAAGATGCCCTCCATTGCGGCTATGTCGTATCGCCACATCTCCGGATTACCCTACATCTATCCCGACAACGATCTCACCTACACCGAAAACTTCATGAACATGCTGTGGAAGATGGTCGAGCCCAAGTATGTTGCGAATCCCGTGCTCGCGCGCGCGCTCGACATTCTCTTTATTCTGCACGCTGACCACGAGCAGAACTGCAGCACCAACGCCATGAGAGCCGTCGGCAGTTCCCACAGCGACCCCTACTTGGCCACGGCTTCGGCCGCCGCCGCGCTTTCCGGCCCGCTGCACGGCGGGGCGAACGAAGAAGTGCTGCACATGCTGGACGAGATCGGCTCCAAGGACAACGTCCCCGCCTACATCAAAAAGATTAAGGAAGGCAAAGGTCGGCTGATGGGTTTCGGACATCGCGTTTACAAGAACTACGATCCGCGCGCGAAGATCATCAAGTGGGCCGCCGACAGCGTGTTCGAAGTGACCGGACGGAATGCCAAGCTTGAGATTGCTCTCGAACTGGAGCGCATCGCTCTCGAGGACGATTATTTCGTGCAGCGCAAGCTCTATCCGAACGTCGACTTCTACTCCGGCATCATGTATCAGGCGATGGGCTTCAAGCCCGAGATGTTTACCGTGCTGTTCGCGATTCCGCGCGCCATCGGCTGGCTATCGCAATGGCAGGAAATGCTGACTGACCCCGAACAGAAAATCGCGCGTCCGCGGCAGGTTTGGATTGGCCACGATACGCGGGAGTTTGTGCCGATAGAGAAGCGGTAACTCATTTTAATCCGAGATTCCGGCCGCCCGCTGAGCATCGCTCCACTCCTGTTTCAGACCCAACTCAAGAACCCACTTTTCAAGATAGGAGTGGTCCAATTCAGCCCATCGCACTCTCAAGATTGCCGCCACATCCTCGATTTGCCTTCGCGATTGCGCCAGACTCGACCATTCGAGCTTGGAGATGACTATGTCCTCGGGACTCGCCACAACGAGAGAGGTGCCCTGCAAGTTGACCTGTTGGCGACGACGGAACTCCTCTTCGCTGAAAGGGCGGGACTTGCGGATGATTAAGTCGACCTTCCAGCCCGTCGCCAAGTCGATCACGTTAAACAAGGACTGCCGCTTATGAGCTTCCAGTGCCGCACCCAAGTCCACATAGTATTCATTGCTCGGAAGAGCTTGGACGAAAACCCGCAACCGCGCCGGGGTGGCGTCGATTACGAGGTCGATGTCTTGGGTCGACCGTGGCGTGCCATAGTAGGCGCTGGCAAACGATCCGGAAAGCATGTACTCAATGCCGACTCGATTAAGCGCTGTTGTAATCCGTTGGAATACTTCCGGAACGCTCATCGCAGTTGTGCTGGCAGTGGCTCTGGCAGGAATGCCAGCCTGATGAGTTCTCGTGCGACCTGCGTTTCCGGCCATTCCGGATGTTCTCGACGAATTCGCTCGCTGGCCAATTCCCGGGCAAACATACTCATTTCAAATGCCATGAGCAGG
>DATFVD010000500.1:0-2588 GCA_035260505.1 Terriglobales bacterium | reverse complement strand
GCGGACATCTCGCGGCAGTCGATGCAGTCGGCGGGCTTTGGACGCTGAGATCGGGATGGAGCTGGGTCTGTTCCGCTGAACGGCGTTACTTGTGATGTTTGTTCCTCGTGAAAATGGCGCGCTTCGGCGCGCCTGTTTTTTTTGGCGTGATTTACCGGGCGGGCGTGGTCACGAACAATCCTAGTTGGGCTTGCGGAACTTACTATCGGCTAGATAGCGGAGCATGATCGCGTCGGTGGCGCTTTGGAACTGCTGCTCCATCTCGGGGGCTCGGACCGGGGCATCCTGGCGCAAGGTCTGGCGGAATTTCTCAGCCATTTCGGAATCGCTGGTGACGACCTGCACATAGAACCAGAGGAAGTGACGCATCTGGTCGAGGGCGGACTTGAGCACCTGGATGGATTCCATCTGGGGCGGATCGGCGAGGGCTTCCATGAGTTCGGGGTCGGTAGGGGCCTGCATAGCGGCGCAGTTGAGTTCGCGCTGGACGACGCGGAGATCGTCCGTAACCCGCAAAATGCGCAGATGAATCTCTTCCATGCTTTCCCGGTTCTCGCGATCCATGAAGTCCTTTCCGTTCTGACCAAGCCTTCGCGACCAATGCGTTCTTAATCAAGATCGCACCCCGGAGCAAAGGCGGGAAGATTCCCCGTGTGCATGAGCTTCGGTAATTGAAGTTACCTTAGGGTTGAAAGCCACACGGGGCGGGCGATTTCACGCGGTCATTTTCAGGCGGTCTTGCGGGTTGCTGCGCGTGACAGTTGCAGTCCGGCGGAGCGGATTTCGGGGACAGGGACGATACGGATGCCCTGGACGGGCGATTCCACGGCTTCGACGAGAGCGAGGATCAGTTGCTCAAGAGTAACCAAACCCAGTCGCAAGGCGGCGGCGCGCGTGAACGGGAGCCACTGACACACCTTGTAAAAGGGCAGCAGGATGTAGGGCCAGCGGTGTCCCGGTCCCAGCACATACCAGGGCCGAAGGATGGTGGAATTGAGACGCCGCTCCTGGATACTCTGTTCGCATTCGGCGCGCACGGCGATGTAGTCCTTCATAATCGGAAACGGGGCGGGGTGGGCGACGCTGAGATAGATGAAATGCCGCATGCCTAGCTCGGCGCAAGCGGAGATGGCTTCGTGGGCGGAGACCAGGTCAATGGCGCGAAACGCGGCGGCTTTTGCGGGAGATGGGTGAGGGACGCCGACCATGTGGATGAAGCTATCGGCGGGACGAATGAGTTGGCGGTAACTGTTGGCGTCGAGCGCATTGCCGGAGACGACTTCGCATTCGGCGGGCAGCTTGGCTTTCGAGCCGGGGCGGACGAGTACGCGGACCCGATGTCCTCGCTCGAGAAGAGCGGGAATCAGACTGCTTCCGATATAGCCGGTTCCTCCCGTGATGAAGACGGACCGGGAGTGAGGCGACTTTGGCAGGGATTTGACTTTCAGCAAGAGCCGGATGTCGGAGATGGATGCGGCCACAATATTAGTACTCTCCTGGCTGGCAGTTATGGATCGCTCCAGGCATAGTCGTAGTTACGCCCGTGAAGAAGTTTAATTCAAGGGAGGGGGCTGCGTGTGATACAAACGGTTTCGCGATGACATCACCGCAAACTGGCCTGGTGCGGGCCATTGGCCGTTGGAGCCTGGCCGCGCTGGCGGTGAACTCGATTATCGGGAGTGGCATTTTTGGGTTGCCGGCCACGGTGGCTGGGCTTCTCGGGAAACGCAGTGTGCTGGCCGTGTTGATTGCGGGGGCTGCGATGGGCGTGATAATGGCCTGCTTCGCCGAGGTGGCCTCGCAATTTTCCGAGTCGGGCGGGCCGTACTTATACGCGCGTACGGCGTTCGGACGTCTGGCGGGAATTCTAGTCGGCTGGATGCTGTACCTGGCGCAGACGGCTGCCCCGGCGGCGAACGCTAATTTGTTTGTCATTTATCTGGCGGAATTCTGGCCGGCGGCGAAGGAACCCTGGCCGCGTTTTGTGATCCTGACGTTGCTGGTGGGACTGCTCGCACTCATAAACGCTCGGGGTGCGCAGCAGGGCACGGCGGTGAGCAATCTGTTCACCGTGGCGAAGATTCTGCCCTTGCTGATGGTGGTGTCGGCGGGAGCGGCGGTTACGATCATCCATCCGGTGCCGTGGGGTGCGGGGGTTGCGATGCCGGCCAGCGTGTGGATGAAGGCAATGGTCCTGCTGATCTTCGCCTACGGTGGATTTGAATCGGCGCTTGCGCCCATGAGCGAGGCAAAGGATCCAGGGCGGGACGCCGCCTTCGCGCTGTTTGTGGCCCTGGTCGCTTGCACCGCAATTTATGCGCTGGTGCAATGGGTAGTGGTCGGAGTGCTGGGGCCCGGGGCGACCACGGATCGTCCGCTGGCCGAAGTTGCGCGCATGACGATGGGCAATCGGGGCGCTGCCTTGGTTGCGATTGGGGCGCTCGTTTCCGTGTATGGCTATTTAGGCGCCAAGCTGCTGGGAATGCCGCGGGTCACGTTCGCGCTCGCCAAAGGAGGCGATCTGCCACGAGTGTTTGCCGCAGTGAGTCCAAGATTCCATACACCCTGGTTTTCGATCCTGTTCTACG
>DATFVD010000499.1:0-3960 GCA_035260505.1 Terriglobales bacterium | reverse complement strand
AACGGTGGCCTGCTCATGGGCGCGATGATCACTCAGCGGCCCGACCTGTTCCGCGCCGTAGTGTGCGCCGTCCCGCTGCTCGACATGCTGCGCTATCAGAATTTTCAGATCGCGAAGCTGTGGATTCCGGAGTACGGGTCGTCCGAGGATGCCAAGCAGTTCGAATGGCTCTATGCTTATTCGCCCTATCATCACGTGAAGGCCGGGCAGGAGTATCCCGCTATTCTCTTTATGACGGGAGACACCGATACGCGGGTCGATCCCATGCACGCCAAAAAAATGGCCGCGCTCATGCAAGCCGAGGCAAAGAATGGTGCCAGCCAGCAGAAGCCGATCCTGCTGCGCATCGAAACCAAGGCCGGACACGGACAGGGCAAGCCGGTCACCAAGCAGATTGAAGAGAGTACCGATATGTACTCGTTTCTGTTCTGGCAGTTGGGGGTCACACCGTGATGATGGAAAGGGACGAGGGTCTCGCCCGTCCGGTTCCCACCTGTGCTCCTCGTGTCCCCTGTGGTTAAATGATCTCGGTGGCCCCTGACGCAAGAATCCGCGTACTCGTAGCGAAGCCTGGCCTCGACGGCCACGACCGCGGCGCCAAAGTGATTGCTCGGGCTCTCCGCGACGCTGGCATGGAGGTCATCTACACTGGCTTGCGCCAGACGCCGGAAATGATCGTCAGCGCCTCGCTCCAGGAAGACGTGCAGGTCATCGGGCTCTCGATTCTCTCGGGCGCGCACAACGCCATCGTTCCGCGCGTGATGGACCTGCTGAAGCAAAGTAAAATGGACGACGTGCTGGTCTTGGTCGGCGGCATTATCCCCGATCAGGATGTTGAAGGCCTCAAGAAAATCGGCGTGGCCGGCATTTTCCAGCCTGGTACTCCGATGGACGACATTGTTAAGTTCATCCGCGAGCACGTAAAGCCGCACGGCGTGCCCTTTTAGTCTGCGACCTATGGTCAACGAATTCGTGGACTACAGCACCAATGACCAGTTCAGAAATGCCAGCATCCAAATCAGATTGAACGCGAACAGCGTCGCGCACAGAAATACAAAACGCGTCCCCTTCATCTTCTCCACCCATTCCCCAATCGTCAGATACGCCGGATAGACCGGCAGCAGATACCGAGGAGCGCCCAGCAACGGCGGCCAACACAGCCGTAAAAGAAGATGCACGATCACCGCTACCGAAAAACACCTGTCTTCGATCCGCCGGCGCTCGGCCACTCCCACAGCGAGGAAAAAAATCAAAGCAACCAGGCTGATGATGACCAGTGCATCGAAATGTTCAGCCAGAGAACGAATTGCCAACCATAGTGTCGTCCACGGAGCTGCCACATCTGTATTCCAGTACGTCCGGTAAGCCGCAGCCACAGTCAGGGATCGCGTCTGATGCAACCAGAACCAATATCCCAGCGTTCCGAGGGGAGCGATCGCGACCGGCCATCGCGCTGGGCGCGGCGCCCGCCAGGCCATGATCGCCAATGGCACCATCACCAATGTTCCCGCCGATCGCGTCAATCCCGCAGCAAGAGCACAGGCCGCCGCCAACGCCCAACGCCCGTCCCGCGCCCAAACGATGCACCAGACGATCAGCGCCACCGCCAAAGCCTCGGTGTATCCCGCAAAAAAGAAGAAACTGGCCGGCCATACTGCTGCGAGCATTAGAGTCCGCAGCGGTCTGGTATCTGGAAACTCACTAGGCACGTCACTTCGCACGTCATTTCGTACGTCATTTCGCACTTCATTCCGCACGAGGCGCAGCAGTCCCCAGAAATAGAAAAACGCCGCCACCGACGAGATCAGCAAGGCCGCAGCGATCGGCCCAACCAGTCCGCTCAGGCCGCGAATGAGCCACGGATAGAGAGGATAGAAAACCACTCCCGCCGGCAGATCATATCCACGTTCGGCAATCCGCAAATACCAAAGCGTGTCGAAACGCTGCCAGATTCCGAGCAACGCATAATGCCAACCGCCGGGGGCCGGCAAATTCCCGGTGAGCACATTGCTGTGAATCAAACGCGCATCCGGATGCAGAAACACCGCCGCGACAGCTGCGATGCCCGTATAGACCGCGCGCAACACCGACGTGATCGCTGCAGCAATTTGCCAATCCGCTCGCGTTTTCAGGTTTCGGCACACTCTTGATCCAGCCTCCAAACGAACTCCGCAGCTGAGTCTACCAGCCAAATCCCTCCGCGCCGCCCATTGCCCCCGCTGGTATAGTAAGTAGTTTCGCAAGACTTTAGAGCTCCGCCCTCATGCCCGAACGTACCGATTCCACGGCTCTCTCCATCAACAACGTCCTCCCCACGAAAATTGATCCCAGCTCCCTCCGCTTCGAATCCAACATGCGCGCTCTCGCCGATCTCGTGGCCCAAGTTCGCAACGAGGAGGAAAAAATCCGTGAAGGCGGAGGCGCCAAAGCCGTCGAAAGCCAGCACGCGAAATCGCGTCTTACCGCGCGCGAACGCATACGCCTCCTCGCCGACCCCGGTTCGTTCTTCGAACTAGGCCTTTATGCCGCGCACAGAATGTATGAAGAATGGGGTGGCGCTCCCTCTGCCGGCGTCGTTACTGGACTCGCCCGCATCGAGAGCCGAATGGTAATGCTCATCGTGAACGACGCCACCGTCAAAGCCGGGGCCTTCTTTCCCATGACCACGAAGAAAGTCATTCGCGCGCAAAACATCGCCATCGAAAATCGCATCCCAACGATCTACCTCGTCGATTCCGCGGGGGTTTTTCTACCGCTGCAAGAAGACGTCTTTCCTGACACGGACGATTTTGGCCGCGTGTTCCGAAACAATGCTGTTATGTCGGCCATGGGCATCCCGCAGATCGCCGCCATCATGGGCATGTGCGTGGCCGGGGGCGGATATCTTCCCGTAATGTGCGACCACGTCCTGATGACCGACGGCAGCGGCCTGTTTCTTGCCGGGCCCGCGCTAGTGCAAGCCGCCATCGGGCAGAAAGTCTCCGCCGAAGAATTGGGTGGCGCCGCGATGCACTCCGCCATCAGCGGCACCGTCGACTTTCGCGAGTCGGATGACCAGGCGTGTGTCACCCGCATCCGTTCGCTGATTGAAAAATGGGGTTACCGCCGCCAGTCTCTCTGGGATCGCAAAAAGCCCGTGGAGCCAGCGATGCAGGCCGAAGAGATCTACGGCGCTTACGATGCCTCGCCCGCGCGCCCGTACGACATGAAAGAAATTCTCGCGCGCATTGTGGATGAAAGCCGCTTTGACGAGTACAAGCCCGAGTATGGGAAAACGCTGATCTGCGGGTATGCTCGCATCGGAGGCTTCGCCGTCGGCATTGTTGCCAATCAGAAACTTCACGCGCACCAGACTGACCATGAAGGCCACAAGCGCGTCGAGTTCGGCGGCGTTATTTACACCGAGTCCGCCGAGAAGGCCGCTCGCTTCGTCATGGACTGCAACCAGAGCCTGATCCCGCTCGTCTTTTTCCACGACGTAAACGGCTTCATGGTTGGGCGCGACGCCGAATGGAGCGGCATCATCAAGGCGGGCGCAAAAATGGTGAATGCGGTTTCGAACTCCGTCGTGCCTAAGATTGTGGTGATTGTTGGCGGATCTTTCGGCGCTGGACACTACGCCATGTGCGGCAAGGCTTTCGATCCACGCTTCGTCTTCGCCTGGCCCACCGCGAAATACGCGGTCATGAGCGGAGATGCCGCCGCCGGCACGCTGGTGGAAATCAAAGTCAAGCAACTGGAACGCAGCGGCAAGAAGTTGAGCGAAGAAGAAAGAAAAGAACTTTTCGACTCAACGAAGCAAACCTATGAAGAGCAGACCGATCCGCGCTACGGTGCCGCCCGTCTTTGGATCGATAAGATCATCGACCCCATGGAGACGCGCCAAGCTATCACGCAGGCGCTGGAAGCGGCATCGCTGAACCCCGAGGTGCCGGAGTTCAAGGTGGGAGTTCTGCAAAC
>DATFVD010000498.1:0-2202 GCA_035260505.1 Terriglobales bacterium | reverse complement strand
ATGGCCGAACACTCACCGACGACGTCCAGGATGCCGGCCGCCGCACAACGCCTGAAGATTCAAAGGAGGGAGGTCAGTCTTCACTTTGTGTGAACGGGTGGGCGGTTGATTTCGCAAAATTCTTCTCCAGAAGGTGTCACGTCACCTCTTGTGGCGGGGGCGATGCCTACGGTCCCCACTTCCGTCGTGACCGTCGGTGCGCGATAGAGTAGGCGTTTGCCAGCGACGAGGTTGAAGATCGTGGTCACCAACGCAACGCCACGTTCGGCGACCGTCTTCGATCCGTTTAGTTGCGAGTTTCGGCCGCGTGTTTGCCCAATTTTTTCAAAAGGCGCAGCAATGTCAGCCGTTCGTTTTTTGAAAGGACGTTGGCCACATTTTCCATCGCCGCTGCGTGCTCGCCAAATCCCCCGGTAATCAGCGCCCGTCCTTTGGGTGTCAGTTCAACCCGACGCACCCGGCGGTCGTCCGGGTGATCCTTGCGCGAGACGAGCCCTTTTTTAACCAGCCGATCGACGGCCACACTGATCGATCCGGGAGTGAGCCAGACTTTTGGGCCAATCGTATTCACCGGGAGCGAACCCTTATGGAGGAGCGCTTCCAGGACGCGGAAATCAGAGTCGCCCAGTTCCGTCCGCTTGATGCTCTGCGCTGCGTGGGGGAGCAGCGCTTGAAACGCTTTCATGAAAACAAGCCAGACATGCACGCCGCTGGAGTCTTGTCCTGGAGTTGTTCTTTTCCGCCTCATTTCCAATTTGTATCTTGACACAGATTATATTGATGTCAATATAGCGTATCAGACAAAAGGAAATAACATGAAAATCACTACTGTCATCGCCCGTTTCCTTCTTGGCCTCATCTTTCTCGTCTTCGGACTGAACGGCTTCCTTCACTTCATTCCCAGCTCTCCGCCGTCCGGAACGGCTGGCCAGTTCGTGGGGGCACTCTTTGTCTCCCATTATCTGGTCCCGATCTTTCTGCTCCAAATCATTTCGGCGGTCCTGCTCCTGGTCAACCGCTACGTCCCGCTCGCGCTGACGCTACTCGCTCCGATCATCGTCAACATTCTGCTCATTCACATATTGATGCTTCCGAGTGGTCTGCCTTTGGCCCTCGTCGTGACGGTGCTCTGGATCGTTGTGTTCCTGAGCGTCCGCTCCGCTTTCGCCGGTCTGTTCCAAGAGCGCGTTACAGCTTGAGCAAGAATCACCAACAAATGGAGATCGGCGTAGACAGTTTCGTGGCGGCAACCGTTGACGCAACCGGCCGGGCCGTCGATCCCGCGCGACATCTCAGCGAGTTACTCGAAGCAATCACGCTCGCTGACGAGGTGGGCCTTGATGTGTTTGGCATCGGCGAACACCACCGGCGTGAGTTCCTCGATTCCGCGCCAACGGTGATTCTCGCCGCGGCCGCGGCCCGAACCCGCCGTATTCGCCTGACGAGCGCCGTCACGGTCCTGAGCGCAGTCGACCCGGTGCGCGTGTTCCAAGAGTTCGCGACGCTCGATCTGCTTTCGAACGGAAGGGCGGAGATCGTCGCCGGGCGCGGCTCATTCATCGAAGCGTTTCCGCTCTTCGGCCTGGAGCTCGAGGACTACGATTCGCTCTTTGCCGAGAAACTCGATTTGCTTCTGAAGATCCGCGAGCACACGCACGTTCATTGGTCGGGCAAGCACCGCGCGGAACTCACCGGCCAGGGAGTTTACCCCCGACCACTACAAAACCCGCTGCCGGTTTCGCTCGGTGTCGGAGGCACGCCGGGCTCTTTTATTCGCGCCGGCATGCTCGGGCTGCCGCTAATGGTCGCCATCATCGGAGGCGAACCGCACCGCTTTCGGCCCCTGATCGACCGTTACCGCCAGGCTGGTCTGCGCGCTGGACATTCTCCGGATCAGCTCAAGGTTGGCATCCATTCTTTAGGTTACGTCGCCGCCAGTTCGACGACGGCCGCAAACGAGTTTTTTCCCGGCTATGCGCAAAGCTTCACTGAGATTGGCAGGGAGCGGGGATGGCCACCTATGACTCGCGCGCACTTCGACGCCCAGCTCGGACCGACCGGTGCGCTCCTGGTCGGCGATCCGGAAACCGTCGCAGAAAAAATCCTGCGCGTGAACGAATCGTTAGGCGGCATTTCCCGTCTCACGTTTCAGATGAGCGTCGCGGCCCTGCCGCACGCCAAACTGATGCGCGCGATCGAGCT
>DATFVD010000497.1:0-12269 GCA_035260505.1 Terriglobales bacterium | reverse complement strand
CCCGAGGATAATGCGGAACACGTCGCGGAATTCGGGGAGCGGCATGTGATCGGAGACCGAGACCAGGCGGATGACCATCGGGCTCACTTGGCGCAGAACCGCTCGCAGAATCAAGCGTTTGAACGAGACTGTTTTAGGCATCCCTCCAGACTACTCGGATCGCTCGACCCCCGACTTTTTGACGCTCTCCAATGAGATCCGCAATAGCTAACAACAATTTTAGGCGACGTACAGATTATACAAGGCGTTTCCCGATTCCGAAATCGAGGGTCATTGGATAAGGTCCTATATACCCGGCAGTCGCTAATTGGTATAATCCTTGTAACATAGCACCGAGATCCAGACGATTCCTGATGCGCTGAGCATTTCATTGTCAATGATGACGTTCGCCTGACTTCCTCTGCGGACTAGATTTCACGGCGCGGAAAAGCAATTAACCGTTTGCTGGCTAAATAGGGCAGTCCGTGCTTGGGAAGCGGCGCGCCTGTCATCTCGCTCTGGCAGGAAAAACGCCTCTTAACGCTGTCCACCAAATGTGCGCGACAACGCGACTGCGCGAAAGATAGCGTCAAGCAGCAGAGATTCGTCGAAGGGGTTGATCAGAACCGCAACCGCACTCACACGCTGGAGCAAATGCCGAGTCTGTGTGTCGTCGCGACCACTCATCATAATCACCGGCAGATCGTGCCGAGCGACAGCTAACATTTCGTACAGCTGGACTCCATTCATTTCGGGCATGTGGACATCCAGCAGCAGGCAAACGTTCGTTTTGGGCACCTCACACGCGAGCAGATGCGCAGGCCGCTCAAAGGTCAGAGCGTTGACGCCGGCAGAGCGTATCAGTCTCGCGAGAGAACGTAACTATCGCGCATCGTCGTCAACCACGAGAACAGTACGAGGCTCTTTGCTTTGAGTATGTGCTTTCAATTGGATTGGCAAACGTCCTGTTCTCACTCCGCCGATTAAAGTTTAACAAAACTACAGACGGTTACAGCCCCTGCGAAATTCGACCTTATTCCGCGAAGCGGTTGTTTGTTTTACAGATTACCAAACACCGGATCACCTTCCGCTCGACGCCCGAAAGACCATCCTGACTCATGCGAATAACAATGCGTCGTGACTACAGAAAAAGGAAATACAGAAAGCAAATAGGACCTTAGCTTCCTCCACTGGTTGCTCCCCACTTCACATTCGTCCGAGGACTGGTCTACGCTCTATAAATTGACTATTTCCTTGGTGCAAAGAAATACGAGAAGCGGTACGATGGCTGCGATCTTCAACACGGACCAACGGGTGAGCGTGGCCCCCTGTGATGGGAGACGATCCTATTCGGCTGAAAACCGCCATGACAGAAATTTCGTCATATACGTTGGAGTCGCTACGGAAAGACGCGGAGTTTGTCCTATACCGCGGCCAAAGGGAAACTAAACCTAGCCGTATCCTTGTTGTTGCGCCTTTGTCGAAACAGCCGGCGCAAGGGACCCTTAGACGGCTCGAGCATGAATATGCGCTCAGGACCAGGCTTGACCCGGCGTGGGCAGTTCTACCTCTTGCTCTGATTCGCGATAACGGGCGGACAATGCTGGTGCTTGAGGACCCCGGCGAGCCACTCGATCGACTTCTTGAGCGACAGTTGGACCTGACGCGGTTTCTGCGCATCGCCATCGGTCTCTCAACCGCGCTGGGCAGGCTCCATGAGCACGGCATCATCCATAAGGACCTAAAGCCGGCCAATGTCATGGTGGACCCGATGTCTAACCAGGTTTGGCTTACCGGCTTCGGTATTGCTTCGGACCTACCACGCGAGCGCCAGGCTCCCGCGCCTCCCGAAACTATTGCGGGCACCCTCGCGTACATGGCGCCCGAACAGACCGGTCGCATGAACCGGTCGATCGACTCTCGGAGCGATCTCTATTCCTTAGGGGTCACGCTTTACGAGATGCTCGCAGGCGCGCCGCCCTTCACCGCCTCCGATCCCATCGAGTGGATCCACTGCCACATCGCACGACAGCCAAGGCCGCCGGTAGAGCGGAGGAAAGAGGTTCCAGAGAGCCTATCGGCCATCGTCTTGAAGCTTCTTGCCAAGTCCCCCGAGGAGCGGTACCAGACCGCGTCCGGCCTGGAGGCTGATTTCAGGAGATGCCTGGCGGACTGGGAGTCCCTCGGACGAATTGACCCGTTTCTTCTTGGCGCACGCGATGCATTGGACCGGCTCCTGATCCCGGAGAAGCTCTACGGGCGCGATCGGGAGAGCAAGGCGCTGCTGGAAGCTTTTGACCGAGTGGTGGCGCACGGCACACCAGAGTTCGTGCTTGTATCCGGCTACTCCGGCATCGGCAAGTCATCGGTCGTAAACGAGCTGCACAAAGCCATCGTTCTGCCGCGCGGCATCTTCATTTCGGGTAAGTTCGACCAATACAAGCGGGATATCCCTTACGCGACTCTCGCCCAAGCCTTCGAGACGCTTGTTCGCCAGATTCTGAGCAAGAACGAGCTAGAGGTCGGGCGTTGGCGGGACGCGATCCGGGATGCCGTGGGTCTGAACGGCCAACTTGTCGTAAACGTCATCCCCGAGCTCGAGCTCATGATCGGCAAGCAGGCGCCCGTGTCGGAGCTATCCCCTCAGGAAGCGCAGAACCGGTTCCAGGCAGTGTTCCGCGCTTTCCTTGGTGTCTTCGCCCGAAAGGAGCACCCGCTCGCTCTCTTTCTGGATGACTTGCAATGGCTGGACGCGGCCACCCTCAAGCTGCTCGAGC
This sequence comes from Terriglobales bacterium, assembly GCA_035260505.1. Lineage (GTDB taxonomy): Bacteria > Acidobacteriota > Terriglobia > Terriglobales > Acidobacteriaceae > Acidiflorens. The sequence goes on along the minus strand of DATFVD010000497.1, from coordinate 9,513 downwards.
ATCTCGTCACCCATCCTGATGCCCGGTACCTCCTCCTTATCGGTGCATACCGGGACAACGAGGTAACTCCTTCCCATCCTCTCGCGTTGACGCTCGAGGGGATCCGCAAGAGCGAGGCGATCTTGCGAGACATCGTGCTTGGCCCGCTGTCCCTCGGCGATGTCGGAGGGCTCATCGCCGATAGCCTCCACCAAGAGCGTACGTCTACTAAGCCACTAGCGCGGCTTGTTCATCAGAAGACCGCCGGAAATCCCTTCTTTGCGATCCAGTTTCTTACCGCGCTTGCCGAAGAACGCCTTCTCGAGTTCGACCCGCGCGAGGCGGCCTGGCGATGGGACATAGACTGCATCTACGCCAAGGGCTTCACCGACAACGTGGCGGATCTCATGGTGGGCAAACTGGAGCGTTTGCCGGTCGCCACCCAGAAAGCACTAAAACAACTCGCCTGTTTGGGAAACAGCGCCCAGATCACGACCCTTATTACGGTTCATGGTGGATCAGAAGAGGAGATGCACTCCGACTTCAGCGAAGCTGTCCATCGCGGATTCGTCCTGCGCCTAGGCGGCTCTTACAAGTTCCTCCACGACCGGGTCCAGGAGGCCGCCTACGCGCTCATCCCGAATGAACAGTATGCCGAGGTCCACCTCCGCATCGGTCGCTTGCTGATCGCAAAAATGAACTCCGACGAGATCACGGAGAAGATCTTCGATATTGTCAATCAGCTCAACCTTGGCGCCACCCTCATTTCCGACCAGGATGAGAAAGACCGCGTGGCAGAATTGAACCTCTGCGCCGGAAGGAAGGCCAAGACTTCGACAGCTTACGCTTCGGCATGCATTTATCTCTCGGCGGGCATCGACTTAGTTGGAGGCAGTGTCTGGGAGCGCCGATATGAGCTCGCGTTCGGCTTATTGCTGGAACGCGGCGAGTGCGAATACCTAAACGGAAATTTTGAAAAGACCGATGAGCTTATCTCGGAGCTGCTGTATAGAGCTGCGTCGAAAGTCGACAAAGCGGCCGCGTACCGCCTGAAGATCCTTCTCCATCTCATGAGGGCGGAGTACCGGCAGGCCGTCGACAGCGGGCTGGAGTGCCTGCGCCTGTTCGGCATCGAGATGCCGGCTCATCCGACTCGTAAGGAGGTCCAAGTCGAGTACGAAAAGGTTTGGCAAAATCTAGGCAAGCGCTCCATCGAGAGTCTCATCGACCTGCCGTTAATGACCGACCCCGAGAAGCAGGCCGCGATGCGTGTGCCCTCGGAGATCCGTGTGCCGGCGTTGAACACCGACAGCAACCTGTTTTACCTGCTCTTATGCCACATTGCAAACGCAAGTCTGAAGTACGGGACGACCCACGCTTCCGCGCACGGCTACGCCGAGCTAGGGTGTATCCTTGGCCCAGTCTTCCACCGCTACATGGATGGCTACCGTTTCGCAAAGCTAGCTTGTAGCCTTGTCGAGAAATACGGATTCCACGCTTACAAGGGGAGAGCGTACTTCAACATGGAGATGGTCGTGCTGTGGATACAGCCCATCAGAACGGCGATCGACTTCATCCGGCTCGCCTTCCGCGCTAGTATTGAGGCGCACGACCTGTCTTATGCCTGCTTCAGCTGCAATCATCTCGTTACGGACCTTCTTATGCAAGGAGTCCACCTCGACGAGGTGTGGTACGAATCACAGAAAGGCCTGGAATTCGTCCGCAAGGTCAAGTTCCGCGATGTGGCCGAGATCATCGTAAGCCAACAACGATTCATCCAGAGCATGCGAGGACAAACTGCGGAATTCTCCAGTTTCAGCGACGCCCAGTTCGACGAGGAGACGTTTGAGGCCCAATTGACCGAGGACCGGATGACCACAATGGTCTGCTTGCACTGGATTCTCAAACTACAAGCGCGGTTCATGTCGGGCGACTACGACGCGGCGATTCGGGCAGCTCAGAAGGCGAAGGCGCTGCTTTGGTCATCGGAAACCTTCCTCCAATCGGTCAACTATTACTACTACAGCGCGCTGACGATTGCTGCCCTTCACGAAACGGCTGAACCGGAAAGGCAGGCCGAGGGGCTCGAAGTTCTTAAGCAATCCCTGGAGCAGCTGCGAGAATGGGCAGAGAGCTGTCCGGAGACTTTCCTCGATAAATACAACTTAGTCTCAGCCGAGGTCGCTCGCATCGAAGGCCGGGACCTTGATGCCATGCGCTTGTACGAGGAGGCGATCCGAGCAGCGCGCGAGAATGGCTTTGTCCAGAACGAGGGCATTGGTAACGAGCTGGCTGCGCGCTTTTATTTAAAGCGTGGCCTCGAAAAAGTCGCGCATTCCTGCCTCCGTGACGCGCGCCACTGCTATCTTGGTTGGGGAGCACTCGGCAAGGTGGATCAGCTCGACCAACTTTACCCTGGACTCGAGGAGCAGACGTTACTCGGGCCGACTACCACGATGGGCGCGCCCATCGAGCAGCTGTACCTCAGAACCGTGGTCAAGGCACTGCAAGCCGTGTCCCGTGAGATCGATCTCGGCAAGCTCATCGAGACAGTCATGATGATTGCAGTCGAGTACGCGGGTGCCGAGCGGGGTCTTCTGTTCCTTCCCCACGAACACGAGCACCGGATCGCGGCTGAGGCTACGACGCGCGACGATAGCGTCCAGGTGCTGCTTGGGCAGGCATTCGTGACCCTCCCCAAATCCCCCGAGTCCATCCTTCGCTACGTGACTCGCAGGCGGGAGAGCGTAATTCTGGACGACGCCTCGGCCGAGAATCCATTTTCGGACGACGAATACGTGCGCGTGAGATGTCTACGGTCCGTCCTTTGCCTGCCGCTCCTAAAGCAGGGTGAGGTGACCGGTGTGCTCTATCTCGAGAACAACTTGGCACCCCGCGTCTTCACTCCAGACCGTCTCGAGATGCTGGAACTGCTCGCCTCACAGGCTGCTATATCTCTAGAAAACGCCCGATTGTATGCTGACCTGAGGCACGAAAACAGCGATCGAGGCATGGCGGAAGAAGCTCTGCGTGCCAGTGAGGAGCGGTGGCGGAAGCTGTTTGAGAACTCATCGGCCGGCATTGCACTGATTGCTCCGGACGGTCGCTTCATAGCGGCGAATTTGGCTCTTGAGAAAATGCTCGGCTATACGGAGGCGGAACTCCAAGGGCTCACCGCTCTTGAAGTCACCCATGAAGAAGACCGTGCCGCCACCGAAGCACGGATAACAGAATTCGCTGAAGGGCGGCGGCAAGTTTTCCGTATCGAGAAGCGCTACCTGTGCAAGGATGGCAGTGTAATTTGGGCGGACGTCAGCAGTGTCTTTGTCCCGGCCAGTGGCAACACGCCCGCGTTTTTCGCGGCGGTCATAGTGGACATCAGTGACCGCAAGCGGGCCGAAGAAGAGTTAAAGCGGATTCGCCGCCTTGAGGTGGAAATGCGTCAGGCATCGCGCACAGAAATGATGGGAGGGCTGACAGCTTCACTGGCTCATGAACTGAACCAACCGCTCGCAGCAGTCCGGATTAATGCGCAAGCTGCGCGCCGTCTTCTTGCTGCGAAAAGGCCGGAGTTGGGAGAGGTAAAAGCCGCCATCGATGACGTTATCCAGGACAACGCCCGGGCGGCTGAAACCATCCGAAATGTTCGGGCGCTCTTTCAACGAGGTGAAGTGGAGATGTCGCCGGTCGATCTCCGGCAGATTCTTTGTGATGTCGAACGCATCGTCAGGGCGGACGCGGCACTCAAAAACGTCACTCTGCGGCTTGATCTGCCAGCCACGCTTCCGACCGTTATTGGCAACCGGACCCAGCTGATTGAGGCGCTGATGAATCTCGTCTTGAATGCGCTCGATTCCGTCTGCGAGAGTGTTGACGGGCCGCGTGAGGTGGAGCTGCGTGCAAGTCAGCCCGAAGCGGGGCGCATCCACGTCTCGGTTCGCGACTCGGGTAAGGGAATAGAGCCTGAAGTCATGCCACGACTGTTTGATGCTTTCTTCACGACCAAACCGCAGGGAATGGGCATGGGCCTCGCGATCGTGCGCTCGATCATCGAGAACCACGGTGGCCACCTTTGGGCAACACGCAATCCGGACCGCGGGGTCACTTTCGAATTCGACCTGCCGGGAAAGCAGATGTAAAGGAACCAAAATGAAGCATTCTTACGCTCCTTTACGCAACTAACCCGCAAGAATCACGCAAAGTCGAAGCGACGAGCTGCTTGTATGCCTGCAGCTTCGCAAGCGGCGCCCGCGATATTGCCGAAAGCGTGACGTCATGGTTTGCGAGGTGGACAACGAAGCCGTTGAACCCGTCTGCGATCGCAGAGCAGGCCGGACACCCCGCCGTGTAGTCGGGCCCGAACATGAAGTGGTAGACAAGGAGCTGCGAGCGCCCTCTGAAGAGGTCTGCTAACGACGCGCTCCCTTCCTCCGTCTCGAACCGGTACTCCTTATCGACCCGGACCCACGGCAGCTCCTGACGTCGCTGTGCAACCTCGTCGCTACGCCGCGTTAGCTCCTTCTCCGCCTCGAGCAACTGGAGCCGCGGTGCCAGCCACTCTTCACCTGTACCAGTCCTGTGTCTGGTCATTTCTTTTTCTGCTTTAGCTGTTGGCATAGAGTTGTGTCCTTTCGTTCTTCTCTTCTTTATTCGTTTGACCATGTCTAAGCGGATCGGCTGCAGGACGGCAGCTTGTTAGATCGATTAGCATTGGGCATTGAACGCTGGGAGTGACAAATATGGCGGGATTCAGATGGACTCGTTAGTTACGGCCGCGGCGCGTGCGCTCGCGTCGGTGATCTGCTTGGCGGACTGAACGGGGTCGCCTTGCGCTGTGAGAGAGGAATTACAACGGAGTTTCAAGACGTGTTGCATAATCGCACGCCGTTCTACGCGGATTTGAGCTTGAACTCGAAGTAGCGGAGCGCTAACCGAGAGCAGGAGAGGGGAGGGAGGTGGGGAGGTGAGAAGTGAAAGGTGAAAGGTGAAAGGTGAAAAAGTGAACGGTGATTCATGGGTTGCTGATTGCTAACGCGTTTCAGGCGCGCAGCCAAATTGGTAACGCCCCACGGATTCCGGTCGGGTGAAATCGAGCTGTTTTCAGCCCTCGTGGACAAAGTCCCCCCGATTCAGGATCAGCGGCTACACCTAGATATTCCTACTTATAGCGTGCCATCACCCTCGCACGTATTCTGTCCGAATTAACCTGACCGGAAAATGTCCCCGCGGCCCGCCAGCACTCTGACGTTTTTGGACTACGAGCCCGATTGGCAGGACATCTTCGGCACCCTTAGGAACGACCTGTCAGGCCTTGCCCCAGCCGGGCAATTTGCTGGCTTCACCCAAGCGGCGAACTGAGCTTCATCGAGTTGGTCGTCCTCGTGGATGTCGAGGTAGCGCGTGTCCTTGCCCTTGGACTCGCCGGGGGGACAGGACGCAACGACGTGCCGCGGAAGAAAGCCACTTTGACGTAGTTCGTGAAGGTATGGATGCCGAGGAACCAGCCCTGGCCCTCGACTCCATACAGCGGAGAGTTCCATTTGACTGCCTTGCGCACGCCGGGGACGGTGCGCACAATAAGCGCGTCGATGCGGCGCGCGACGTCGCGTTTCCAGCCCGGCATGGCCGCGATATAGGCCTGCACGGGCGCGTCTCCATCGGCCTTCGCGATCTGAGGGTTCCCGCCTGCGAGGGGGGCCGGCTTTGCGACCTTGCGGGACTGCGACTTTGGTGCGGCCTTGCGGGGTTTGGCCGCCTTCGCTGCGACCCGCTTGCCGGCGGCCTTCTCTGTTGACTTGATGGACGTCTTGTTGGCCATTGCGTCTCTAAACAGGGTCTAGCTTAGCTAGAGGTGCCCGGCCTCGCGTGGCCACGAAACCGGACATGTAGTTGGTTATTACGAGGTAACTCGTGCCAGCAAGCTAGCAAATTAACGTCGCTTGATTCGACGGATGCCACGGCAGAGTGGGGGCTATTATTCTTTGCCCCCGGGATGAGGCGCACCGAAATAGGCTATTCCCCCCTCGCCCCCTTTGGCTCCTTTGTTTCGCAGGTAGGCACAAGGCATGATTAACCCAGAGAAACCGTTTTTAGATAAGCTCGCAAGCTTTGGTGGTCACCTACCAGAGCCGACACAGCTCATCGATTTGCTTGTGCTGAGCGCCCGCCTTTGAATTTCAGGGGGCATGGCTCTTCAGACTAGAACGGACGAGCAAATGAAAGCTCATGGCCATCAGGATCGGGCATATGAAAATAACGTTCGCCCCACGAGGCATCCTGCGGACTTGTCTGGATGAAAGCCCTTTTCCATGAGGTAGGCCCAGAAACGGTCGACATCAGAAACGTGAAAAATCAGCCGCCCCCACCGGATACTAGCATTGCCGTGTTCGAGGTTCAGAATCGTATGCCCGTCTTTTGTGCGGAGCGATGTGAAATATGAGCCTTCGCTGCCGTAGATGATCTCCAGTCCCAAGACATCTTTGTAGAAGCGAACGGATGCCTCCATGTTCGCAACCCGAAGGGTAACCGCAGTAATCTTCTCAACCATAGATAGGGTCGTTTGACGAAAGGGAAATAAAGTACGCTGGTCCGCCAGGAGACTGCGCAAAGAGTAAAGGGTGAAAGTCCACAACAGTAAAGGAATAGCAAGCCGCACCGGCCAACCATGCGTAGTGAAACGGTGCGTTGAATTGGTTCAAGGCATCTCTTCGGGGACAGTGATCCGCGATCAGCGGGTCTGATCACCTTTTTTCGCGACAGATCCGCTCGCTTCTTTTCCCTTTTTCATTACCCGCTCCAGCTCGATAGCCAGCCCAGGATTTAACGTCCTCAGCGTCGCGAGATCTTTTTCAGCAGCGCTTTTTCGGTCAATCTTCAGAAGAAGCATCCCGCGATATTCGTATGCTTCCGCGAGATTCGGTTTAAGTTGGATAGCCCGATTGTAGTGCTCGAGGGTCATGAGGTAGTTTGGCGGCCCCTCCATTACCAACGAATAGCCAAGATAGTTGTGGGCTTCGGCGAACCGTGGATTATTCCTAACCGCTTGAGCAAACCTTGCCTCTGCTTCAGCGAATTTTTTCGAATTCATGGCCTTAACGCCTTGGTCATAAAATCTCACCGCTTGGCTGCGTTCTTCGATTTGCGACATATTGCTTCCCCCTCCACTGCTTGTACCTCCTCCGGAGCTTCCGGAGCCTGGTCCCATCCCAAAGCCTGACCGGACTATCAGACAGACCACAAATAGACTGATGTAAGGTTCATATATTCCTCCATCTTCTAGTCCCAAGCGGGAAAGGATTTATTCCCGGCCGGGTCTAGATCGCTCGCCCAGAGTTTCACCGGGATCACGATGCAGTTGGAGATGGCCAAGGGAATCGTGACAGATAAGGATAATGAGCTACTTGGCTATGTCGAACGAGCAAACGATCTGGCCCGGTTCGGACTATCTGAGGCACGCCGTTCCGTGTGGAGTCTGAAACCCATGATCATAAGGGATTCAAGCTTAATCGAGTCTCTGCAAATGTTAGTCGAGCGTCCGAATATTCCTGGTCGGCTCCGCTGTACTTTTCGTTGCAATCGTGCGAGTGAGGAAACCCTGCCTCTTATCGTCCGGCAAGATTTACTGCGAATCGCTCAAGAGGCGATCAGCAACGCGCTTCGCCATGCCAAATCGACGGCTATCAGCGTCAGTTTACGCTCGGATCCACCGAACCTGATTCTCAAAGTAAAAGACAACGGAAGCGGCAGAACCAGTGAAGCAGAAACCAGAGAAGGATTCGGATTTGTTAACTTGCGAGCAAGAGTGAAAAAACTAAAGGGCTCATTAGACATCCGCACCGCGCTGGGCCGCGGTACCAGCATTGTGGTTAGTGTGCCGGTTGGGGTTAGCGGTTAGCAGTGGCGGTTGCTGGTTCGGGACGACTGAAAGCGCCGCAAGATTGCGGGAAGGCGAGATGCCATTCGTCGGCAGAGCCGGGGCAAAAGACCCGAAATGAGCATGTAATCTTCATAGAAACTCATCACTGGCCCCTTCATAGCCTTTTTCCCAGAAGACTCGCAGTGCTCGTTGGTACTCGACTGTCGATCGCTGATCTGGGCGATAGGAATATTATCGATTGGTATGAGAAAAGGCTGTCCGCTTGAGCAATAGATTCTAAACAGATGATGCAGGTGATTACAGGCTTTGGATCGGCAAGCCTTGTGACGGTGGTACGACAAATGGAGAACACTGCAAAAGTTCGTCCCGTTTGCGCCGTGCACAACGAGCTACAGGATGGGATGGAAGGGCTGGAAGCGGTTCGTTATCGTACCGATTCTGCCAGTGTCGAAATTACTTTGCCCCCGGTATCTTATCATTGCCTGGTCTTGATTAGCCGGCCTCCGGAAAAGCTGGACGTGCGGTATGAGGGGGTGAAGGGGGGCATCCCGCCTGCCGCCGGTTCGATCGCGGTGGTGCCAGCCGGGAGTTCCCAGCTGGTGCGTTGGCAGGGGAGCAAGGAAGACCTTCTCATCTATCTAGAGCCGACCCTGGTCGCGCGGGTTGCGGCCGAGTCGTTCGGCTTCGATTCAAGTCGGACAGTGCTGCCACCGCTCTATGGCTTGAACGTGCCAGAACTCCGCTCCGCGATGTTGGCTGTGGATGCTGAATTGAGGGCCGGCGGTGTCGGTGGCTCGCTATTGGTCGAGTCGCTCGCCAATGTTTTGGCCGTTCACCTGATCCGTCATATCACGGGCCCCCGCAGGCTGAACGCGTCGGCAGACGGTGCACTTCCACGCCACAAGCTCCGCAGGGTCATTGAGTACATTATGGAAAGTCTCGGAGGCAGTCCGACGCTCAAGCAAATGGCGGCCGTCGTCCATCTCAGCCCCTTTCATTTCGCGCGGCAGTTCAAGGCAGCCACCGGGTTGGCGCCGCACCAGTACGTGATCGCACGCCGCGTTGAACGAGCGCAGGACCTCCTGCGGACAGACGGTGGGCTCGGCTTGGCCGAGGTCGCGTTCCGCTCCGGTTTCGCGAATCAAAGCCATTTTTGCCTTCAGTTTAAGCGGATCGTCGGCGGCACGCCGCGACAGTTTCGGCAAGAATTTCCGAAGAGAACACAACTCCGCAAAGGCCTCGGATCGCCGGGTCCTGCAAGTTTGCTCCTTGAGCGAGACGCGTATCAAGGCAATCGTGTCACCAGTGATTTTAAGCGGAGGTAGCTTTGCTGAAGAGACAAGGTACGAGAGACTGCGATGGAGGGAGAAAGTGCTTTCTCCCAAAGCGGTTTGCAGGTACAGCAAGACTCATTGTTGAGGGAAAAAGGCAACGCGGAACAGCAACAAATGCAGCAACAAAAAATATCGACTTTATAAATAGCTGAAAGACAACATGTTATGAATGTAAACATGCCTCCCTTTGGAGGCGTTATTCATGGTTCGAATCCATGCGCGGTAGCCAAATTGGCATTTGGCATGGACGTTTAATTTTTGCATCTCTTTGACAAAGCACTTCGGATTTTGACAATGGCCGATGTCGTTTTGATATTTCCTCAG
>DATFVD010000496.1:0-10930 GCA_035260505.1 Terriglobales bacterium | reverse complement strand
GGGGGTCTTAAATGTTCACAACAGTGTGTCAAAGCTTTGTGGGTCGGACGAGAATTATCTGGCTGGGAATCCTATTGGCCGTTCCGATGTACGCCCAGGACGCGCCGTCCAAAGTCAGCGGGCAAGTTTTGCCGCCGCCAGAAACCGCTCAAACTGATTCCACGCGAGCGCCGCTGGTGCTAACGCTGCAAGATGCACTCGCCCGCGCCAAAGCTAACGACCCACAGTTTCGTGCCGCTCTCACCGAACTGGGGATCGCTCATCAGGACACCGTGCAAAGCCGCGCGCAATTGCTGCCGAACGTCAACTACAACATGCAGTACATCTACACGCAGGGAAACGGTACACCCACCGGACGCTTCCTGGCCAACAACGGCGTCCATGAATATATCGCGCAGGGCAATGTTCACCAGGCGCTTTCACCGGGGATGTTCGCGGAATACCGAAAGACCGCGGCGGCCGAGGCGCTGGCGCGTGCTAAAGCGGAAATTGCGACACGCGGTCTGGTCGTCACCGTCGTGCAGGCCTACTACGGATACGTCGTGGCACAGCGCAAGTATGCCACCGCGCAGAAGGCGGCTGCGGAAGCGGACCACTTTCTCGGTATCAGCCAAAAGCTGCAGAACGGCGGCGAGGTTGCACGGTCCGACGTGATCAAAGCCCAGATTCAGAATAATGAGCAACAGCGCGATTTGCAGGATGCTCTTCTAGCGATGAATAAGACCCACCTCGATCTTGCCGTACTGCTCTTTCCAAATTTCGAAGAAAATTTCTCCGTCGTGGATGACCTGCGCTTGCCCGATCCGCTACCGACTTTTGTCGAAGTGCAGGCCGCCGCAACCAAGAACAACCCAGCAATTCGGGTCGCGCTGGCCGCGTTGCGGCAAACTAACCAGGAGGTGAAGGTCGCGTGGGCGGCGATGCTGCCTTCCATGACCCTCGATTATTTTTATGGCATTGACGCCAATCAGTTCGCGGTCCGCGATCGAAATGGATTCCGCAATCTCGGGTATGGGGCGACTGCAACCCTGCAATTGCCTATCTGGAGCTGGGGAGCTGGTGTCAGCAAGATAAAACAGGCGGATTTAAAGCGGCAGCAGGCTAATGTCGAATTGAGCTTCGCGCAACGCAGGCTGCTGGCCGATCTGCGGTCGTTCTATGATGAAACCGGGACGTTGCGCGCGGAACTCGAATTGCTAAGTCAAACTGCGGTGCTTGCCGCTGATAGTTCGCGTCTGACTACTTTGCGCTATCAGGCCGGAGAAGCCACGGTTCTTGAGGTCGTGGATGCTCAGAACACCCTGACTCAGGCTCGCAATGCGTATGATGATGGACAGGTTCGTTTCCAGGTTGCCCTCGCAAACCTGCAAACGCTGACGGGGAGCTTCTAGAAAGATAATGATCCAGGCCGGGAACGAACTCTTGCGTCACGCCTCCAGCATCTCGCCGAATCATAGCTCGCCGAAACACCGCTGGGCTCGGAGTAAAGCCCGCCCCGCCGTCCGCCTCCGCACTGCGCGGTTTCGCCTCATCTTTTCGCTGACCCCAATCATTCTTATTCTTGCAGCGGGGCTGGGCTGCTCCTCCGAGAAGCCGGCGGAGCCGACGGTCAGCGTTCAAGTGGTTCCGGTCAACAAGACGACCATCGAGCAGACGGTGACGTCGGAAGCCGTCCTGTACCCGCTCGCGCAATCGGCGATTGTTCCCAAGATCAGCGCGCCGATTAAAGCGTTCTATGTCAATCGCGGCAGCAAAGTTCGTGCCGGACAGTTGCTCGGCACTCTTGAGAATCGCGATTTGGCCGCCGCCGCTCAAGACAATCAGGGATCCTACGATCAGGCGCAAGCCGCGTATACGATCGCGACCGCCTCCACTCTGCCGGAAGAGATCCAGAAGGCACAAGGTGATACTCAGGCAGCGAAAGTGGCGCTAGAAGCCGAGCAGAAGCTTTACGACAGCCGTCAGGATCTCTACAAACAAGGCGCGCTTCCTCGCAAGGACCTCGATCAGGCCGCGGTCGCTCTGACTCAGGCAAAAAATCAGTATGAACTTGCGCAGCGCCATCTCGATGCGCTGATGGCTGTGAGCAAGCAACAGGAACTTAAATCCGCTGCCGGCCAGCTGCAATCGGCAAAAGGCAAATATCTTGGCGCTCAGGCACAGCTGAGCTACTCGGAAATCCGCAGCCCGATCAACGGCGTAGTCACAGATCGTCCTTTGTATCCCGGCGAAATGGCTGCTGCGGGAACTCCGTTGCTTACCGTCATGGACACCAGTTCGGTGATTGCGCGCGCCCATATTCCGCAGGATCAGGCCGCATTGCTGAAGCTCGGCGATAAGGCCACGATTACTGTTCCGGGCGAAGAGGAGCCGATCGAAGGGAAGGTAACTGTAATCAGCCCGGCACTTGACCCCAACAGCACGACCGTCGAAGTCTGGGTTAAGGCAGCCAATCCGAAGGGACGTTTGCGGCCAGGAACCAGCGTGAAGATTTCCATGCTGGCGCGTTCGGTGCCAGACTCACTTGTTATTCCGCCGGCAGCCGTTCTGACTGGTCCAGAGGGAAGCAGCTATGTGATGATCGCGGGCTCTGACAATAAGGCCCACCAGAAGACAGTGAAGACTGGAATCCGGCAAGGCGATCAGGTGCAGATTCTCGAGGGCCTTGCTGAAGGCGAACGCGTGATCACGTCCGGCGCCTACGGACTGCCCGACAATACTAAGATTCGCATCGAAGCCGCCGCCCCGGAGCCCGATAAGACTGAGTCCGACAAGACTGAGCGGCCATCTGCCGGTAAAGAGGCTCCCAAGGATGAGAAGTAGGTCGACTCACCTCCGATCCGCAACCTATTCCCGAACCGCAACTAATTTTGATGAGGTATTCGCAGCATGACTATTAAGAAGAACACGGTCCCTAAAACAACGCTCCGGCAAAAAGCCCAGTTGATGTCGGGTTCTGAGATTGAGCGAACGCTGGTACGCCTGGCTCATGAAATCCTGGAAAAAAACGGTGGTGTCGACGGATTGGGATTGGTCGGAATCCGCCGTCGTGGAGTTCCCATCGCCGAGCGGCTGGGCAAAATGATTCAGCAGGTCGAAAAGAAGAAGGTTCCCGTCGGCACGCTCGATATTACGTTCTATCGTGACGACCTTTCTACCTTGGGCCCGAAGCCCGTGGTGCAGGAAACGGAAATTGGTTTTTCCATAGAGGGTAAAAAGATCGTGCTCGTCGACGACGTGCTTTATACCGGCCGGACCACGCGAGCAGCTCTCGACGCCCTTTTTTCGCACGGCCGCCCGAGCCTGGTGCAATTGCTGGTCTTGATCGATCGTGGCCATCGCGAATTGCCGGTCGAGGCCACGTTCGTCGGTCGAACCGTGCAGACGACCGACAGTGAAGTGATCGAGGTCAAGTTAACCGAGATCGACGATGCCGAGAAAGTTCTGCTGATGGAGCGGTGAGAACTTTCTCTTAGAAAATCTCGTACAGTTACCTTACGCGGGGTCCTTCCCCGTCACAATTCAGCTCCGGCGGAGGTCCATTATCATGGACAGGGTCTCAGGAGTTCAGACATCTAGTGCGTCTTCCGGTTGGCTTCTGTGCTGGGTAGAGTCTCTGATCCTGGGTCTCGGAGTTCCCGCTGCGATTTGGGTTATTTCTAAGCTCATTTCAATTTCCATCCCCGCGGCGGTTCATGGCACTCCTGAACAGCGCTTCCTGCTTTGGATTGCTGGAGGTCTGATCGTCGAATGGTCCTTTGTAATCGTGCTTTGGTTTGTGTTGCGGACCCGCGGATCCTCCTTCAAAGATCTCGGCGTTTGGCGCTTGGGAACATGGCCCGCCTGGGTCATGGCGCTTCTCTTTGCAGGTCTTACTATCGGAAGCAATCTCCGGTTCCTGCCCCGAATGCACGTTCCTATCTCGTATGCGTTCTTTCCGCCTGGATTTCACCTCGTTGCCGCGCTTCTTTTGGGAATCACCGCCGGATTTTGTGAAGAAGTGCTGTTTCGCGCCTTTCTGATGACCGAATTCGCCGAGGCTGGCTACAGCAAAGTCATACAGGTCCTTATGCCGGGCGTTGCGTTTGGACTAGCACACGCCGGCTACCTAAATCAGGGCTTTCTCCCTTGGCTCGGCATCGTGGTGCCCACCGCGTTCATTGGCATGATGTGGGGCGTCGCATATCTACTGGGACGCCGCAGCTTGGTTCCGGCGATTGTCGCTCACTTTTTGAACGACGCGACAGCGCTTCCCTGGATCACGTTCTTTATGATCACTGCTCATTAGCGAGAACACGGACAGAGTTGAGCTTGCGCAGATCGTTTCAGCAACCTGCTAGGCCCCTTTCTCTTTCCACTCCGCGTCAAACCGCGCGCGACCGTAGAAAGATTTCTGGGTTCCGACTCCGGTAGTCGAAAGGCCAGCGAAAAGATTAGCGCGCTTAACCGCTTCCCGCTCCGCCAATCCCTCGCCAAGGAAGGTCGCAAAGCTGCCAATAAAAGCGTCGCCAGCTCCGGTACTATCCACGCTCTTCACGTTGAACGCGGGCACGTGCTCCATGCCTTCACTACCGGCAAGCAGCGAACCATTCGCGCCCAGAGTGATAATCACTCGCCGGATGCCGCTGGCAAGAAGCTTAGCGGCACAGCGCCTGGCATCGTCGAGATTGCGCACTGGCATGCCCGAAATCGCCTCCGCTTCACTTTCATTGGGAACAAAGTAATCGAGATCGGCAACTTCCTTGATGTCGATGGGCTGTGCGGGAGCCGGATTCAAGATGCAGCGGATGCCGTTTTTTCGCGCAAACTTGATGGTGTAATACACGGTCTCCAGCGGGATCTCGAACTGGAGGACGATGCAGTCGGCACTCCTCAGCGTATCCGCCGCAGCATCCACGTCGCGAGGTTTCAATTCGTCATTCGCGCCTTTGACGACAATGATCCGATTCTGGCCGGAAGGATCGACGAAGATCGGCGCCACTCCGCTGGAAACGCCGCTTACCTGGCGCACATGGGTGGCATCGATACCCAACTTTTCAAAGTTCTTGATGGTCGATGGACCAAACAGATCGTCCCCGACTCGCGCCACCATAAAGACGTCGGCTCCGCAGAGCCGGGCGGCAACCGCCTGGTTTGCGCCTTTCCCCCCGAATCCCAGATCAAACTTCTGGCCGAAGATGGTTTCTCCCGGCTTGGGAGACTGGTCCGAGAAGGTAGTCAAGTCAACATTGGCACTGCCCACAACTGCGATGCGAGGACGCTTAGCCATAATTTTCTCGTAGAAGTCGGCACGTTCAAACCGCGAGCGCCGGTTTGAAGTGAGGAAGGCAGAGTTTAGTCAGCCGATCGTTGCGTGTCAACCGGCGCAAAGGGTTGCGTTAGTGGACAACGGGGCGCAGCGGAGAACCGCGAGACCCCTCTGTGTTTCCCTGTGTACCCCTGTGCCCCCTGTGGTTATCGCGTTTTTTGATCGCGCAATCTCATTCATCTGGCATCCCTATGCGCTCTTGAGTATTCTCTTCACATGGGCACCGTTTCGCTGTGCGAACTGCTGGGCTCGACCGTCTATGACGCCTCCGGCGCAGCCAGCGGCCGTGTGCGCGAGGTGGCCATCGCCCCGCAGGAGGACCGCTCCCGCGTTGCCTCACTGATCGTCAAAACGCCCGCGGGAAACCGTGTGTTGCCCTTGACTGCTGTCTCTACGATCAATGGCGGCATTCGAGCCTCCAATGCGGCCGCGGAGTGGAGTTCAGCGGATGGCTCTGAAGGGCTGTTGCTGCTTAGTCGGGATCTCCTGGATCAGCAGGTGATTGACGTGCACGGCCGCAAGGTTGTACGCGTGAACGACGTGGATTTTTATCGCGACATCGCGCAGAAGCACGCGGTCTTGAAGGTTGAGGGAGTAGATGTGGGCCCGCGAGGCGCGGTTCGCCGTCTCCTCAAAGGCGTGGTCCCCGCCGCTGTTCTTAGGGCCTTGCTCCTCCGGGTTCCTCCCCGCGATATTCCCTGGGACTTCATCGATCTCATCGAGACCGATCCTGCGAGGCGCGTCAAACTGAAGATCTCGCATGAGCGGCTGGCCAGACTTCATCCCGCCGACATTGCCGACATTGTGGAGAGTCTGGCTCCCGATGAGCGCGAAGCAGTGTTTGAAACCTTGGACGAGGAGGTCGCCGCCGGCGCTCTGGAAGAACTCGAACCCAAAGTGCAGAAATCAGTTGTCGAATCGCTCGATTCCGACCGGGCTGCCGACATTGTTGAGGAGATGGAACCCGACGCCGCTGCCGACCTTTTAGGTGACCTCTCCGATGAGCGGACGGAAGAGATCCTGGTGCAGATGCAGCCCGAAGAGCGCCAGGAAGTCACCGATCTGCTCGAGTTCAAAGAAAATACCGCTGCTGGCCGCATGACCACCGAGTTCATTGCACTGCCCGTGACGGCGACGGCCAACGACGCGATCGAGGCCATGCGCAAGTTTGAAGGCCGTATGGAAAACATGAGTACCATTTACCTGACCGATTCTCATGGAACGCTGGCTGGCGCAGTGCCGCTGGTGAAGATCGTTCTGGCGCCCCCCTCAACTCCGCTCCTGGCTTTGGCCCAGGAGCCCATGATTTCCTGCCATGAAAAAGCGAAAGAGATGGAATTCGCGGAACTCTTTGACAAGTACAACCTGCTGACATTGCCGGTCATCGACGAACACAATCGTCTGACCGGAGTGATCACGCCGGATGACGTGATCGCGATGCTGCGCTCAAAGCTCTAGTCCGATCGTGTGGAGACGCTCGTGTGGGGACGGGCGCTCTCGCCCGTCAAGCCGCGTGCTTGGCAGTTGCTTGCAGTCATAGCAACTCCGGATTTAAATCAGCCTCCGAGCGCGGCTCCGGCCGCGCATCACAAAGTTTCCGGAGCTTCTCCAGCCGCGTCTGCAGCCGGCGTACAAAAGTTTCCCGTTTTTGCAGATTCACCTATCCAGACGTCACTTTCAGCGTTTATGCTGATCGTTCTGTTTTGCCAATTTGACCGTCTCTGTGGCCTGTGCGTATGAAATTCCTGAGAAGTTGGAAGTTCCGGCTCCTGCTGTTTTTCGCCGTCGTAGGACCGGGCTTCATCACCGCGAATGTCGACAACGATGCCAACGGCATCTTGACGTATTCGCAGGGCGGCGCGCAGTTCGGCTACCTGCTCTTGTGGACGATGATCCCAACGACAATCGCCCTGATCGTGGTGCAGGAGATGTGCGCGCGCATGGGAGCGGTTACCGGCAAGGGCCTGAGCGATCTGATCCGGGAAGAATTCGGCCTGCGCATTACGTTCCTGATGATGCTCGGCATTCTGATTACAAATTTCGGAAACGTCGTGGGCGAATTTATTGGCATTGTGGGAAGCATGGCGCTGTTCGGAGTCTCAAAGTACGTCGCGGTGCCGATCTGCGCCGTAATCGTGTGGTTGATTGCAGTCAAAGGGCAGTACAAAAGTGTCGAGAAGGTTTTCCTGGCGGCTTCGTTTTTTTACATTACTTACATATTTGCCGGAGTGCTGTCGAAGCCAGCGTGGATCGAGGCGCTGAAGGCGACGGTCAAGCCTCCGCAGATGGCGGCTTTCAGGCAGGGCCCATACCTCTACATGGTGATTGGCATCGTTGGAACCACGATCGCACCCTGGATGCAGTTCTATCTCCAATCGTCGATAGTGGAAAAAGGGGTCACACGGCGCCAGTACAAGACCTCGAGGCTCGACGTGATTGTGGGCTGCATCTTCACTGACGTGGTTGCCTGGTTCATCATTGTGGCCTGTGCGGCCACGCTGTACCTCCATGGTAATCGTGACATTCGCGACGCTGCCGACGCCGCTCAGGCACTACGACCCTTAGCCGGCGACTGGGCGTACATCCTGTTTGCTCTGGGGCTGTTCAACGCATCGCTCTTCGCGGCGTCGATTCTGCCACTTTCGACGGCCTACACGGTTTGCGAGGGATTGGGCCTCGAGTCAGGCGTAGAACGCAAATTTTCCGAAGCTCCCGCCTTTTATTGGCTCTATACCGCGCTCATCGTCGCCGGGGCAGCTGTTGTCCTGATCCCTGGTCTTCCGCTAATCAAGATCGCTGTATTTTCGCAAGTGGTCAACGGCGCAGTATTACCCTTCGTATTGATTTTCATGTTGTTGCTCATCAACAAGAAAGAACTGATGGGCGAATACGTGAATAAACGCACTTTCAACATCATCGCCTGGGCGACCACCGTGATTATGATCGGATTGACGGTGTTGTATATCTACGGTCAAGTACGCGGCGGTGCCGGATAGAGCGTCTCAAATGATCTTTCCCGCCGACAGATCCTTCACCAGTCCCAAGTCGGCCTCAAGAAAATCCAGGCCCGTCAGTTCCTGGCGCGTCACCCACCGGATTTCGCGAAAAATCCGATTCTCAATTTCACCCTGGTAACTGCGCACTTCGAAGAATCGCAGTTCCACCGACCCGCCGCGCGGGTATTCATGGACGATGCGGGCGACCTCGGTGCCGACCTCCGCCACGATCCCCAGCTCTTCCTCCAGTTCCCGGCGCATGGCATCGCGCGGCTGTTCCCCGTCTTCGATCTTGCCTCCGGGAAATTCCCATTTGAGCGGCATGGGCTGGTGCCGCGTCCTCTGGCAGGCGAGGATGAGGCCATCTTTCAGAATCAGCGCGGCGACGACTCGTTTCATGATGTTCAACCATGGGTGCCCACTCCTTGCGGCCTTATGGCAAGGGGTGGTTGCGGACTGACTACTAATCCTAATCTACGCCGCTACTGTTCATTGGCGATGCCTGCGGCCGTGAGGATTTCGTAATAGCCCGGAGTCCCGGCTGAGGGCCGAACTCCTCCGGATGAATCGCACCCGCCAGCGCCCGCAATCCCGAGACCAGTGTGGGCGCTGGAGTGTTCAGAAGCTCGTCGGAGATGCAATACACCTGCGAATTCCGCACAGCGCTGGTATCGGCCCAGCCTCTTTCAGCAACGATCTTCGCCAGGGGCACCCGATCTCCAGCCCCGCACCAGGCGGCGATAATGACCTCCGGATCTTCTTGAGCGATCTCTTCGACGGAACATTGCTTGCCCGGCCTGCCGATGAAGGCACCGTCGGCCGCATGTACCAGTTCCGCCACCCACGGTTGCGATGCGATGATCGGCTTACCCCATTCTTCGCAGAACACGCGCTTTCTGGGAAGGCTTGCAGTTTTGCGTCTCACTTCTTCGATTGCCTGTTGCATGTCGGCGATTACTTTCGCACCGCGCTCGCCAGCGTCGACGGACGCGGAGATCAATGCGATGTCGGTATAGACGTCGTCCAGCGTGCGTGGGGCGAGACCAAGAAAGCGAATCCCTGCCTTAAGAATTTCCACGACCGCGGCTTCCTGATAAGGCACAGCAGCGATCACCAAATCAGGCCGTGCAGCGAGAATCTCGCCGGCTTTCGAGGTCCATGAGTCGGCGACGATCAGTCGAGTCCCGCTTTGTAGCGCGCTTCGCAACTCCGGAACCACGTCGGCGCAATACTTCGTGCAAGCCACGATGCGCTCCAGTTCGCCCACGCTCGCGAGAATCACGGTGGCACTGGGTTGCAGGCACGCAATTCGCCGCGGGTAAAGCGCGTGGTCCATGATCCTATTGTAGGCGACGCAAAATGACCGACCGTCGGCGAGGGGGATTCGCGTAAGAAACTGAATACGTATCAAGGCACACCTTCAGGTCTGCCCAAACGCGTCAGGATGAATCCGCCTTCACGCGCCGGGCGTCGAACTCCGGTCACACCACCTGCTGACCGATGATCCTCCGCATTACAATCTCACTGTGTATTCCGCCGAACTTCTCGACCATTTTCAGAATCCACGAAACGCGGGTGCGGTTGAAGCTCCCGACGCTGCCGCGCAATTGGAGAACCCTGCCTGCGGAGACATTCTCGAGCTCACTCTGAAACTTGAGGGCGAGCGCATCATCGAAATTCGCTTTCGCGCCAAGGGCTGCGTGCCGGCGATGGCTTGTGGTTCAGCCATCACCGAGTTGGTCAAAGGCAAAACCGCAGACGAGGCGCGCCAGATCGGCCGGGAAGACCTGCTGCAAAAACTCGGAGGCTTGCCGCAAGCCTCCGCCCACGCCAGCCACCTGGCCGTGGACACGCTCGCAGCGCTCTTGCAAAGGCTTTGAGCGAGCGTGAATTCGTCGGGCCAACGTTTGGCCGGCCGAGGTTGAAGCAATAAGTCTCGGGTTGGTTCTGCAGCTCTGAAGGGCCGCTCTTCCACTACTTGCGCGATTGGTTCGTCTGCGGCTGATACATCGTCCAGCCGTTGGCGAGCGCGATTTTTTTCAGGTCCGGATTTGGATTGATCACGAATGGGTGCTTGGACATGGCTAGCATCTCGCGATCCCAGATCGCGTTGCCGAAGGCGCAATCGGGGCTGTGGTCGGGAGACGATTTGAGCACCGATCGAATCGCCTCCGGCTTGCCGGGGCCGCTAGGGACTCGAATGAGCCGGTCGGTGATGAGGCCGTTTTCGACTGCGACTTCAGCAGCGAGGATGCGATTTTGCGGGATGCCGAAGCTGCGCATGCCGGACCGGATGATCCATTGATTGGAAGAAGATACGGCCCAGACGTCGCATCCTGAGCCGCGTAGGCGCTGCACTAATTCGCGTATCTCAGGGAAAATGTTAGGCGCGATGGACTGGGCAAAATAGACGTCGCAAGCCTGCTGCACTACTTGTTCCTGTAGTCCGCGATGCATGGTGACCATTTCTCCGCACATGACATCCTCGGCTACTTTGCCCGCTTTGTAGTCGGCATAGCGCTGCCGTGCCCATTGCACGATCTGGTCCGAAACGAGGCCCTGGTTCAGTTCCCAGGAGAAGAAGCCTTCGCCGGCGTCTCCGGACCAGAGCGTGCCGTCGCAATCG
>DATFVD010000495.1:0-2016 GCA_035260505.1 Terriglobales bacterium | reverse complement strand
CCGAGCAGTTCGCGCACGATGAGGATGTCGGTTCCCTTGACGACTTCTTCGCGCAGAGGCGAGATGGAAGCGAGCGCCGGATAAAAGACTACGGGCCGAAGATTGGCGAAGGCTCCGAGTTCCTGGCGGAGGCGCAGCAGTCCAGCTTCGGGGCGAAGTTCGCGAGGGTTGTGATCGAAGGCTGGACTGCCTACTGCTCCGAGCAGTACTGCTTGTGAGGCGAGGCAGGCTTGAATGGTCGAGTCCGGCAGGGGATTGCCAAACTTTTCGAGGGCAACTCCGCCGATCTCTTTTTCGTCGAGTTGGAGATCGTGGCCAAAGGCGGCGGCCACTTCTTCCAGAACGCAAATGGCTTGGGATGTAACTTCAGGACCGATTCCGTCGCCGGGGAGGGAAGTGACACGGAGTTGCATGGGGCCCTCTTTCGTTTCCGAAAGAATATTAAGAGAATAAATGAGGATGCGATTGCTGTGGTAGCCCAGCCCCTAAAGGGCTCTTGATCGGACCGGAGTGATGGCATCGCTAAAGCGATGCCCTTATACGAAGCCTTGATGGTCCGGCTAAAGCGATAACCCTTATACGATTAACCCGTATACGAAGACTTACACACCCCAGAGATAGTCTTCCTGCTCGCTGCGATGGTCGGTTAAGGGAATCGACACCGTCGCCTGGCCGGCGCTGCCGGACACTTGAGCCGGATGCGAGTCGTTGGCATTGGCTCCGGCAACGGCAGCACGCGGGAACGGCCGAGTGGCCCCTGCGGGCGGAAACTTCTTGCTCTGGCCGCCGCCATCGCTCTTGCCGTCGCCGCTGCCCGCAGCGCCGCTTGTAACGTCCTGGATCAGTTCGAGCAAATGACTATCCTGAACCTTCTTGATGCGGTCCGCAAGAACGACAAACCTGCGATAGACCTCATCGAGTTCGCGCCGCTCAAACTGATGCCCCAGCTGTTCACAGCGCAGAGCCAACGCGTGACGGCCCGAGTGCTTGCCCAGCACCAGCCGTGAATCAGGTACGCCCACCGACTGCGGCGTCATGATTTCGTAGGTCAGCGGATTCTTCAGTATGCCATCCTGGTGAATTCCGGCCTCGTGCGCAAACGCATTGCGTCCAATGATGGCTTTGTTGGGCTGCACGGGAACCCGCGTGATCTCCGCCAACATCTGGCTGGAAGGAAACAGTTGCTCACTGGCGATCGCAGTTTCGTAAGGATAGCGGTCGGGGCGCACCCGCATGGCCATGACGATTTCTTCGAGCGACGCATTGCCGGCGCGCTCGCCAATGCCGTTGATGGCGCACTCCACCTGCCGCGCGCCGGCCTGCACTCCGGCGAGTGAGTTCGCGACCGCCAGACCGAGGTCGTTGTGGCAGTGCGTGGAGATCGTCACTTTGTCGATCCCCTCGACCCTCTCCCGTAGCGTGCGGATGAGTTGCCCGTATTCCTCGGGCATGCTGTAACCGACGGTATCGGCAATGTTGACGGTCGTTGCGCCGATTGCGATCACCGCTTCGACCACCTGGCAAAGAAACGCGACATCGGTACGGGTGGCATCTTCGGGCGAGAATTCCACGTCGGCGCATAACGACTTCGCGTGCCGAACCGCTTCCCGCGCCTGCTCCAGGCACTTCTCACGGGTGATGCGCAGCTTGTATTTCAGATGAATGTCAGAGGTCGCAAGAACAACGTGGAGGCGCGGATGCGCAGCCCCCTGCAAGGCCTGCCAGGCCCGGTCGACGTCGCCGGCGCAAGCACGAGCGAGGCCAGCGATGATGGGACGCCGCAGCGAGGCGGCGATGCCTTGCACGGCTTCGAAGTCGCCGTCGGATGCGATCGGGAATCCGGCTTCGATCACGTCCACGCCGAGGCGGTCAAGTTGCTGGGCCAGGCGTAGCTTTTCTTGCACATTCATGCTGCAGCCCGGCGACTGCTCGCCGTCACGAAGCGTGGTGTCGAAAATGGTGATGCGCGGCCGATCCATTGATCTCGTACCTCCGGGGAAGACTGCATATCTAGTT
>DATFVD010000494.1:0-2468 GCA_035260505.1 Terriglobales bacterium | reverse complement strand
TTCGTTACAGCGAATCGCTCGTTCTTGCTCTGCGTGAGTTTCCATGGCCCGAAAAAAGCCGTCCCCGGCTTCACGAACGAAGCGGCGTTCGACTTCGACGCGGTCCCGGGCTGCGGTATCTCGCCCGCGTCCGGCTCAGTCCCGCAATGTTAATGAAGACTTAGTGGGAGATGAGCTGTCGGCCCTTATCGTGAGGGGATGTCTGATCGCCCGCGACTCGGTTTTCAATGTCCGGGATTTTCTGGTGGACGGTTCGCGGCTGGCTTTCCTCGCGATCAAAGATTGTGAGAAAGAACTCGACCAGATCGAGCGCAAGATCGATGAGCAACTGCCCGAAGCCATCACGCGTGTAACCGAAGCGAAGGCACGTGAGTTGCTGGCCTGTCTGAAGTTCATCACCGACCTGGAACGCATCGGAGACCTCTCCTACAACGCAGTCATGCAACTGCAATCGCGCCGGGAAAAGTTACCCGCGGCGGACTCCCGTCAACTGGTGGAGATGGCTTCTCTGCTTCATGAAATGCTGGAGCAGGTGCATCAGGGCTTCCTCAAGCGTGACGTGTCGCACGCGCAGATGGTTCTAAAATCCGATCCGGAAGTGGACCGCTTGTGTCATTCCTTGTTTCAAAGACATTTAGCCCAGCCGAACATTCCGAGTGGAAAGCAGAACTTTGACGTCCTTCTCGCGGCGCAGGCACTGGAGCGCATCGGCGATCACGCCAAGAATCTGGCGGAAGAACTATACAGTTTGGCCGAAGGCCGGTCGTTGCGGCACAATGCCAGAAAGCTCTCGACGGCTTAGTCGTGCGGGTGCCGGTTCTCGATGCGAAGCCGAGCTGCCGCTCGGCTTGGACCCTTCGACTTCGCTCAGGGCGGGCTCGCGAGGGCGCCCGTCCCCACACGGGCCAACTGCCGCGCCGTCTCAATCAATGAAAATCGTGCGACGCCGTTTCTGCTCGCGTGATGTGGAGCGGTGAAACTGTCTCGGCTCGGATGTGGATTACGTTGTCCTGATTCTGCAGAATTCCCTCGATCATCAGGAAGCGCTCCGAAATCAGCAACACACGATTCTTCTGCAGAAGATCGGGAGCGACAATCGCATTCGCTATCCCCGTTTCATCCTCCAGGCTCAGGAACATCATTCCCTTGGCCGTCCCGGGGCGCTGGCGGGCAATCACACATCCGGCA
The DNA here is from genome assembly GCA_035260505.1 of Terriglobales bacterium. Lineage (GTDB taxonomy): Bacteria > Acidobacteriota > Terriglobia > Terriglobales > Acidobacteriaceae > Acidiflorens. Next base: position 1,280 of record DATFVD010000494.1, on the reverse strand, counting down.
ATTCGCAAGCGTCGTCCATTCGGCTGGTGCGCCAGATCGGAAGCGCGATAAATCCCCATCTTCTTCATTTCTGCCCTGCGGTACTGCATGGGATGAGGGCCGACCGTCAGGCCAGTAGCGCGAAAATCCGCCACCAATCGTTCTTCGTCCGTCATGGCTGCGAGCGGAGATTCGTCGTCAATTTCTGGAAGCTTGTCCAGCAACGGTCCCGACCAGCGTATGGCACGCTCAACCTGCCACAGCGCATCGCGGCGATGAAGTTTAATGTCTCGAACTTCACTCGCCACTGCATTTAACGCGCCGATCTCAGCCAGCGTCTTCAACTCATCCTCGCGCAGCTCGGGTACACGACGAGCCAGATCCTGAATCGAAGCGAATGGCGCCAGGCTGCGCTCCCGAACCAGCGCCTGCCCCGCCGGCTCGCGCAAGCCGCATGCGTAGTTCAGGCCGATGCGAACTGACGGCTGACGGCTGATGGTTGTCGGCTCCAGCGTGCATTTCCAATCCGACCGCGTCACATCCATCGGCAGCATCTTCAATCCGTGCCGCTGCGCATCTTTCACAATCGTTGAGGGATGGTAAAAACCCATCGGCTGATTATTCAAGAGCGCCGCCGTGAACGCGGCCAGGTAATGACATTTCAAATAAGCGCTGGCATACGCAATCAAGGCAAAGCTGGCGGCATGCGATTCCGGAAATCCATAAAGAGCAAACGAAGTAATCGACTGGATGATCTGCTCCTGGGTTTCACCGAGGATTCCGTTGCGCGTCATGCCGGCACGCAGCTTTTCTTCGATCGGTTTCATTCTCGCCTCAGAACGTTTGAAGCCCATGGCGCGGCGCAACTCCTCCGCTTCGCCGCCTGTGAAGTTGGCGGTGATCATGGCCATGCGCAGCAACTGCTCCTGAAACAGCGGCACGCCCAGCGTGCGGCCCAGCACCGTTTCGAGCGACGGATGGGGATATGTGACTGCCTCTCTGCCCTGCCGTCGCTTGAGAAATGGATTGACCATATTTCCCACGATCGGTCCCGGCCGTATGATCGCGACCTGCACCACGATGTCATAAAACTTCTTCGGCATGAGGCGTGGCAGGCACGCCATCTGAGCCCGGCTCTCGACCTGGAACATTCCCACCGTGTCGGCTTTTTGCAACGTGGAATATACGAGGGGATCATCCTGGGGAAGGTGCGCCAGATCTACTTCTTCGTTTTTGTCATGATCGTGATAATGATCGCGAATCAGTTCGAGAGAATCTTTCAGCGCCGCCATCATGCCCAG
>DATFVD010000493.1:0-9830 GCA_035260505.1 Terriglobales bacterium | reverse complement strand
TGACATTTGGGTCTACCGGTTCTTTGAAAACAGAAACGGAAAACGAGTTCGACGAAAGGTCCTCGTCGGTACGCTGGACGAACTGCCCAAGCGTGCGGACGCTGAGCGGGCTTGTGAGAACCTCCGGCTGGCTGCAAACGCAGACTCTGATGAGAACACCCCGACGATGTGCGGCATCATTGATCGCTACATCCAAGAAGTGCTCAAACCATGCCTCGATGTGCCACTAGGCGGAGTACAAGAGGAAGCGGCGCCCATGTCGTTCCAGACCGCCAGTTCCTACCGTTCGGTGCTCAACAAGTACGTGTCACCCCGATGGGAGTCGTACAAAGTCTCCGAGTTCGATCGCCCGCAGGTCAGGGCGGCGATTGAGCAATGGTTGGCTTCGTTGCTGCGAGCCGCCGGGAATTCGGAGGGTTTGGCGCCCAAGACAGTGCGGCACGTTTTTACCACCATGAAGTTGGTATTCAAGTTCGCTGTGAAGTGGGGCTATTTGGAACAGAATCCGATGGCTGAAAAGCGGGTCGAACTTCCCCGCGGTTCAACTAAACGAAGAAAACGACCTGTGCAGCTGACTGCAGCACAGTTCCTCTACCTCCTCCCTCGGTTCCAGACGCGGGAGCGAGTTGCGGTGGCTCTGGCTGGATGGCTGGGGCCGCGAGTAAGCGAAGCCTTTGGTTTGCAGTGGCAGGACTTGGACACGGAGTCTCGTGTGGTGCGGTTCCGGCGAGGCCTCGTACAAGGCCGGATCACGCCGCTCAAAACTGAGGCCTCCCGGACAGACTTGTCATTGCCGGAAGACGTGGTTGATCTTTTGAACCAATGGCGCTCGATCACTCCATACAACCAACCGCACGATTGGGTGTTCGCTTCGCCCTTCAACAAGGGAAGGCGGCCGCTGTGGTCTTGCCAAGTGCTGAAGGATTACGTGCAGCCGGTAGCAGTCAAAGCCGGTCTTCCGAAAATTGGATGGCACAGTTTTCGGCACACCGTGAGCGCCTGGGGCAAGGAAGCCGGGTTTACGCTGGAAGAAGTAAAGACTCTGCTTCGGCACGAAAACATCGCCACCACCTCCCAGGTGTATGGCGCACCGCAAATGGAAGCCAAGCGGGAGTTGCAACGGCGTTTAGTGAAGTTTGTAAAGCAGAGAGCAGAGCAGGAAGGCTGGAAACCGGAGAAAGATGTTTGGGTCGAGTGCCCAACGATGACGACTTCGGTTCAATAACGCGTGTTTGTGACCCTTATTTGACCCAGATGGAAATTGGTGGATCCCCGCTAAGACACTGAAAAGGTTGGTTGCGGGGGGTGGATTTGAACCACCGACCTTTGGGTTATGAGCCCAACGAGCTACCAGACTGCTCCACCCCGCAGAAAAATCATAACAGTGTGGTGAACCGGGGTCAAACCGGCTGGCGCTCCAGTCGTGTCCTGAGACCCTCCTAGTGGACTCCCTCCGCTCTGCGAAAGAGCACGTCAGTAAGCAGATTCGCTAATTGGTCTCGCATTCTATCCGCGATTTTCCTGGGCGGTCCGCTTGAATTCTTGAGGTTTCGCCCTCGTCTTGAATTCCAAGCGGCCCCTTCGGCATCTCCGCCATGCCTCCACGCTTGATTCAACGGCTCACTTTCTTGCGCTCGCACGCATCTACGATCTTCTTGGGATCGATGGCCTCCCGGTCGATCTGCTCTTCCAGAATTTTTCCGTCTTTCCCGATCAGGAAGTTGATGCGGCGCGCGGCTTTGTACTTGTCAACGTAGACGCCGTAGTGGCGGGTGACATCTCCACCCCAGTCACTCAGAAGCGGGAAGGTGACGCCGATCTGGTCGGCGAAGGCTTTATTGGCGAAGGGGCTGTCCATGCTCACACCCAGAACCTGGGTGTCGGCGGCTTCCAGCGCTTTGAGATTCTGCTGGAAGGCCTTCATTTGCGCAGTTCAACCACCGGTGAACGCAAAGATGTAGAACGCCAGAACGACGTTGCTCTTGCCACGATACTGACTTAGCGTAACGTCCTTTTCTTCGCTGCCATCGAAGTATTGCAGTTTGAAATCGGGAGCCACGTCGCCGACTTTGAGTTTAGGCGGCGGCTCCGGCTTGTTGCCCTGAGCGTGGATCCGCGGGCAGACAATCGCGGCCGTGAGCAGCCAAACCCCTAACATTGTGCGAACACCCCTTCGTTTCATGGAGACTCCTTCTACAAGTTTGTCTAAAGCGTACCCTGAGCATGGGAACACGGTCAAAGCGTCACCATGATTCCCCGAGTAATGATTCCGGGAACCTTTGCCGACTCTGTACCATGACTGCGTACAATGGTTCGGAGCAGATTGTGGGACCCGATCGGATCGGATGAGCCTCCAGACTCTAAACGACATTTTGTTGGCGGTCTGCAGAAACCGCCGCGATCGCGTCATGCTGCAAAGAGGGGCCCAGAACTGGACGCCGATCTCTTCCACGGAGATTTACCGCGGCGTCGTGGGCATCGCTCGCACGCTTGAATCCTGGGGAGTTCGCAAAGGCGATCGCGTCGCCATCCTCAGCGAAAATCGACCGGAGTGGACGATCACCGATTTCGCGGTGCTTGCCCTGGGCGCGGTCACGGTTCCCATTTATGCCACGCAGACGGCGGAGCAGAGCGCATTCATCCTCAACAATTCCGGGGCGCGCGTCATCGTCGTCTCCACGAAGAACCAGTTGGAAAAGATGTTGACCATTCAGCAGCAGACGCCGGTGGAGCGGATCCTGGTAATGGACCCGGTCGAAACTGACCGCGCGGTCAAGATGCAGGAACTCATGCTGCAAGGGCCGACCGAATTCGATCCGGAATTCGATGCCCGCTCGCAGTCGATTGCGCCCGACGATCTGGCCACAATTATTTACACCTCCGGCACGACCGGAACTCCGAAGGGAGCGATGCTCACCCACGGAAACATGGCGTCGAATATCTCCTGTTCAATGGAGGCGTTCGGCTTCGGCACACACGAAGAGGTGAGCGTATCGTTTCTGCCGCTCTCCCATGTGACGGCGCGGCACGTGGATTTCGCGCTGCTATACCGCGGAGTGGTGCTGGCGTATTGTCCTGACATTGCGCAACTGCCAAAGGCTCTAACGGAAGTGCAACCGGCCATCTTCATTGGTGTGCCGCGCGTGTACGAAAAGATTCGCCGGCAGGTTATCGCCAAGACGGCCCGCTTTCCGAAAAACATCGTCTATCGCTGGGCGCTTGCGGTGGGGCACGCTCACCGCGCCGAGACTCTCGTCGGAATCCAGCCTGCAACGCTCTCCTGGAAGCTCGCGGACCGGCTGCTCTTTTCGAAAGTGCGCGCCGGAATGGGCGGAAAAGCAGAGGAGTTCATTTCCGGAGGAGCGCCTCTGGGTCTGGAATTAGCGGAGTGGTTTGCCGATATCAGTATTCCTATCCACGAGGGCTACGGACTTACGGAGACTTCCCCGGTAATCGCGGTGAACACTCCCGCTGCTCACAAACTGGGGACTGTCGGTAAGCCGCTGGCGAACGTCGAAGTGCGCATTGCCGATGACGGCGAAGTACTGGTGCGCGGGCCTTCGGTATTCAAGGGTTATTGGAATCATCCGGAGGGAACGCGCGACGCGTTTATGGACGGCTGGTTCAAGACAGGAGACATCGGGTGCGTCGACAGCGAGGGATTCCTTTCGATCACGGATCGCAAGAAGGATCTAATTAAGACTTCCGGGGGGAAGTTCATCGCGCCGCAACCGATCGAGAATTCGCTGAAGGTGAACCCGCTCATTGGAACGGCGGTGGTGTTCGGTGACCGGAGGAAGTTTCCCGCCGTGCTGATCGCGCCGCACTTCCCTGCCCTGGAAGATTGGGCACGGGAGAATGAGATTGACTTTGCCTCGCGAGAAGAACTTGTAGCGAACACCAGGGTGCAGGCGCTGTACGAAGGCATCATCGAAGGCCTGAATCAAAATCTCGCGCGCTTCGAAAAACTGAAACGTGTGTTGTTAGTACCGGAGGAACTCTCGGCGGCGGACGGAACCCTGACGCATACATTCAAGGTGCGGCGGCGCGGGATTGAGGAACGCTACCGAACGCAGATTGATGAGATGTACGCTAAAGCAGAGACGGCCGGAGGATGAACCAGTGGAGCGCCGGGCGTCCCCGCCCGGCCACATTGCTGCCCAAGAACTAACTGCCCAACGACGAGCGGACGCCCATCCCTCCACCGTCTAGCTCCGACCCGGCCGGAGCCGTACAATGACGTCATGACGGACTCATTCGTTATCGCTGGCAGGCAATTCCGGTCCCGCTTGATCGTCGGGACCGGCAAATATAAATCTTTTCAGGAAACCGCCCGTGCGCTCGAAGCCAGCGGCGCTGACATGGTGACTGTGGCCGTGCGGCGAGTGAATCTTGACCGCAGCAAGGAATCTCTGCTCGATTACATCGATGCCAATAAATATTTCCTGCTGCCGAACACTGCCGGCTGCTATACGGCCGACGATACAATCCGCACCGCCCGGCTGGCACGCGAGGTTGGACTCTCGCACTGGATCAAGCTCGAAGTGATTGGCGACCAGGCAACACTGTATCCGGATGTACAAGCGACGCTCGAAGCCACAGGAGTGCTGGCGAAAGAAGGATTCACGGTACTCGCCTATACCTCGGACGACATCGTGTTCGCGAAACGGCTAGTGGATGCGGGCGCTTCGGCGGTGATGCCTTTGGGCGCGCCGATCGGCAGCGGGCTGGGGATTCAGAACGCCGCTAACCTGAGAATCCTGCGCGAGTTGATCACCGGAGTTCCGCTGATCGTGGACGCGGGCGTCGGCACAGCTTCCGACGCGGCTATTGCCATGGAACTAGGCTACGACGCGGTGCTGATGAATACAGGCATCGCCGGCGCGCAGGAACCGGTGTTGATGGCGGAAGCGATGAAGCACGCAGTGCTGGCGGGACGACAGGCGTACATGGCAGGAAGAATGCCGCGGAAACTTTATGCGACCGCCAGCTCGCCGCTGGAAGGCGTCGTCCGGTAGACGAGCAATCGAGGTGCGATAGGAGTTAGGGTGGACGGGCGAGACACCCGTCGCTCCACCAAAAATATTGGGCGGCCACCAGGCCGCCCGATTTGCGTCTGTTGGATCCGTCGACCCTAAAGCATCTTGACGCTGTCGACGTGGATCTTATCGCCGTCAACGTGTCCGGTCACGGCCACGTGATGTCCTTCATGCCCTTTGAGGGCCTCGGGATTGTCCACCGCCAAAACCTTCTGGTCGGTATCGGTAACGACGACTGCCTTTTCACCGCCCGCGATGCACTTCTTTGTGCAAGCCTCCGCACCCGCGTTGGCTCCCTTAACTCCGCATTTCGAGTCGCTAACCCAGCCGTTCACGGTCTGGGCGTCACCGGCAAATGACACCGAGGCCGCCAATAAAATCAACGCACAGGCAATTAACAACAAGAGAAATTTCCGCATGCCATCCTCCTTAGAATAGTTCCCACACACGAAATGAACTCCTGAACTTTATCACAGCAGACGAAGGAAGTGGGCCGCGAAAAATTGGAAAGCTAGGCCGGAAGGGCCAGCACAAATCGATCGCACTTTACTTCGATTCCGGTGTACCATGGCGGGCAGTATGGTAACCCAGTCAGGAGAAAACAAAATGGTTGCGCTGCTTCGTTTTGACAAGTTACTTCCACTAATGCCGCTTCTTGGAATCCTGTCGTTCGCTGACATCGCCGCCGGCCAGGAAATGACGCCGCTGTTGCGCTTGCAACGTTCGAAAGCTTTTCTGAGTTTAGAAACAAACGTTGTCCACGCGCAGGGCATGAATGGCATCACCTATGGCAAAGGTGGCGATGTCTCCAGTTATCCAAATTCGCTGTCGTGCCTCACGGTTCACAGCGACGGCAAGTATGTCTTCGAGAAAAGAGACGAACAGACTCTGGGCAAACCAAAAGTCAAGACGGCCGAAGGCACTCTTGGGGCGGATGATCTCCAACACCTGAAGACAATACTCGACGACGAGAACCTCAAGAGGCTGGCCACTCCGAAACCCCCCGATATTCCCAACAACGCGACGATCCGCGAGATTGAGAGTGTGGATGCCCAGATTGACCATGCAGGGACACAGCAACGCTTGACCACGATTAAGGAACGCCTGAAAATGGGCGCGAGCGAATTTGGTGGCGCAACCAATGGAATGGACACCTACCTTGACAATTCTGCGCCGTTTCAAAAAACACTAAATCCTCTGATGAAGTGGTTCGACGGCCTTGAAAAGAAAAGTAAGTCTGATTTCAAGGATTCGAAGCCGCAATACTGTGCGCCGATGAACGTAGGATAACCATGACGCGACCCATCGCATTTCTCTTAGTGTTGGGACTCACGGCGACTGCGGGCTCCGCTCAAGCGCCGACTAGCGCCCCTCTCAAGATTTTCCTCAACGAAGTCCAACCTGGGGTTATGTCCGCCCCGCAGTACTGCACTCTGGTGTTTGCCAACCGCCGTTTCCATTCGGAGAAGGCAGACATCAAACAAGGGAGCGACACCGGCCGCAAGATTTATGAGGGCCAACTTTCCGACAACGACTGGAACGCACTGGTCGCGGTTATCGACAGCCCGGTCTTTCGCGACCTCAAAGTTCCGCAAACTGTCCCGCCGCTGGTCATGCAAGATACCCACCCTTATACCCTCAGCATTGCGCGGGACAAGGATTTTCAGAATATGGAGTTCATGGACAACAAGAGCCTGAAGCCGTACGAGTCACAGGTAAAACCCCTGCTGCAATGGTGGAAGGCATTTCGTGGGCAGCGCACACCCCAATCAAGCGCCTCGGCCGACCCAAGGTGCGCGCTCGACAAGAGCCACGCGATCTTCAGTCAGTAGGGCGATTGCTTCAACCCGCATCTATCTGTCGTTCTTTCTTTCGTTATTGGCGCGGTCGGTCAGCGCCTTCGGGGGAGGATCAGGAGCGACGTAAACCACTTCTCCGCGCCGAGTATAGTGAAGCTGCTCGCGCGCCTCCTTCTCGATCGCTGCAGGGTCGGATTTAAGCGATCGGATCTGGTCGACGTACAGATTGTTTTCTTTCTGCAGGCGCTCGACGTCCGTCTGGAGCGATTGCATCTCGGCATGCTTCTGGCGATAGATGACCATGCCATTCGCTCCGAACATGGCGTGCAGCATCAATCCCACAATAAGAAGGATAGCGGCTGCAGTTCCCAGGCGACGCCATTCCAGCGCGAGCCATGACCAGACCGGACGCGTGCGTTCGACCCAGCGCGCCGCCAGCGCCTCGGCCCTCGGTGCCTGATATTTGGCCTGATCGGTAAGATAAATGACCGCGCGCAGGCCTTCCTCCGGACGTGGAAGGATACGCACTCTCGACGGTGGTCCTAGTCGAAGATCCATGCTTTCGCTGCCGCACTCAACTTTGCGAGGTCTTCCCTGCTGCGCGCTTCGCTATAAACGCGCACCACTGGCTCCGTGCCCGAGAGCCGGTAGCAAACCCACGATCCGTCGGCGAGAACGAGTTTCAGTCCGTCGGTCCTCACCACCTCGGCAACTTTAATGCCATGGAACTCGCTCGGATCGCGACGTAACTTCTCAGTAAACTTCTGTTTTACTTCCGGCGTCAAGCGGAAGTTCTCTCGCACCGGATAGAAGGAACCAACTTCGGCAAATAGGTTGGCCAGTTGCTTGCCAAGCGAGGCGCCCCGGCGAGCGACCATCTCGCAACAGAGCAGCCCGGCGAGTACCCCGTCTTTCTCCGGAACGTGTTTGCGGATGGAGAGGCCGGCGCTCTCTTCCCCGCCAATGAGGATCTTGTCCTGCTTAATGAGTTCGCCAATATATTTAAACCCCACAGGGGTTTCGTGGAGCTCGATCTTGTGTTTTTCGGCAAGCGCATTGATGAGGTTAGTCGTGGCAACGGACTTGCCAACTCCATTTTTCCACCCGCGCGTCTCGACCAGATAGTCAAAGAGCAGCGCGATGATGTAGTTGGGCTGGAGAAACGTACCGTCCTCGTCGACAATCCCGAAACGATCGGCATCGCCATCAGTCGCGATGCCAATTGCCGCGTCGATTTCGCGCATCTTGTGGCGCAGGTCTTCAAGCAAGTGATCGTCGGGTTCGGGAGCGTGGCCTCCAAAGAGTACATCGCGAGTGTCGTGGACCGTGGCCACGGTTATGCCGGCCTCGCGCAGGAACGCGTCAGAATAGCCTCGGGCGGCGCCCCACATGGGATCGAAAGCAATCTTGACGGCAGCCTTCTTGATGACGTCGAGATCGACGATTTCATGCAGCCGCGAAAGATACATCCGGCGCGGGTCGATGGACTGCGATTGGGATTGCGCTTCGCCTTTTGGCGCTTGGGACGTTTGCGGATTCGCGTCGAAGGCTGCAATCTCGGCCTCGATCGCTTGCGTAACTTCGGGGAGCGCCGGCGCGCCATCGGGGGTCGAGAACTTGATGCCGTTATATTCCGGCGGATTGTGCGAGGCGGTAAAGTTGATGGCGCCGTCGGCTTTGGACTGGATCACGGCATACGAAATGGTGGGTGTCGGCGCGGGCTTCGCAATTACCAGCGGCGTAATGCCGTGGCTCGACAAGATTTCAGCTGCCATGGCGCAAAAAGTTTCGCCTAGAAAGCGCGGATCACGGCCAACAATGACTCTGACTCTTGCTTCGTTCGATTTCTTCGACGCCACGTAGCGCGCAATGCCCTGCACGGCCCTGTGGACGTTGGCAAATGTGAACTCTTCTGCCATCACCGCTCGCCATCCAGATGTGCCAAACTTGATTTGCGTTGCCATCGGCTGCCTCGTATGCTTCGAGTGAAACACGAATCCTGATTTGAAAGCTTCGAGTCGAAAGCTTTGATTCGACAGCTTGGATTCGATAGGACCGATTTTATATGACCGACAAAAGGCTTGTTCTCACTACTTGCGGTTCGCTCCAGGAAGCCAGGGCAATCGCCCTGGCGCTGATTGAGCGGCAACTCGCCGCCTGCGTCAATATCGTTCCCCAGATTGAATCTCTGTATCGATGGAAGGGACAAGTCGAGACAACTATGGAGTGGATGCTTGTGATTAAGACGACCGCAGCGGCTTCCAGCGGTCTGCGCGAAGCCTTCACTGAACTACATTCCTACGAGGTTCCAGAGTGTATCGAGATTGCCATTGAAAACGGGAGCCCGGCCTATCTCAACTGGATCGGAGAGTCCGTGCGCTAACTGCCCTTCTCTTCGTCTCCGGCGAAGAATTATCTTCGCCCCACTTTTTCCGGCCGCAGAAACATCTCGACCTCGGCGGCACCTTTCTGCATTTTCTTCTTCTGTCCGTGCTCATACGAAAAGCCCACGAACGACTTGAACAGCGGATGCGGCTCCAGCGGCTTCGATTTGAATTCCGGATGGAACTGGCACCCAATGAAAAACGGATGACCCGGAATCTCCACCATCTCGACGTAAGTACCATCCGGAGTTGAGCCCGAGATGCGCAGCCCCGCGGCCACCATGGGCTCTTCATACTCGCGATTGAATTCGTAACGATGCCGGTGCCGCTCGCTGATCTCGGTTTGGCCGTAAACTTTATATGCCAGCGTGCCCGTCTCGATCTTGCACGGCCATGCTCCCAGCCGCATCGTACCACCCAGTTCTTCCACGCCCCGCAACTCCCGCAGCTTGTAGATCACGCGATGCGGAGTCGCCGGATCGAACTCACTCGAGTTGGCATCCGCTAATCCGCAGACGTTGCGCGCAAATTCAATGCACGCCGTCTGCATCCCGAGACAAATCCCAAAGTAAGGGACATGCTTCTCGCGAGCGTACTGGATCGCCTTC
>DATFVD010000492.1:0-4486 GCA_035260505.1 Terriglobales bacterium | reverse complement strand
AGTATTGCGCATGCCCGTTTCGAATGTCTTAATTCCGCGCTCACAAAGGACGACCTCGGAATTTCCGCCGGAAAGCAGGTACTCTGCCGCCAGCAGCCACTCTTTTACTGACGCCGAAGGGCCGCGCTTGAGCAGAATCGGTTTCTTGACGGTCGCGAGCCTCCGCAGCAGCGCGAAGTTCTGCATATTGCGCGCGCCCACCTGAAGCATATCGGCGTACTCGCAGATCAGGTCCACGTCTTCGGTGCTCATGACCTCGGTTACAACCGGGAGGCCCGTGAGTTCACGAGCTTCGCGCAAAATCTTCAGTGCTTCAATTCCCAATCCCTGGAATTCATACGGCGAGGTGCGTGGTTTATAGGCTCCCCCGCGCAACATGTTCGCGCCTGCGCGCTTCACCCCTCGCGCAGTCTCCAGCAATTGCTCGCGCGATTCTACTGAGCAGGGACCCGCAATGACGACCACTTCGGGGCCGCCAATTTTTATTCCGCCAGCCTTTTCCCCACCAACGACAACCACCGACCCCTGCGGACGCGTTTGGCGGCTGACGAGCTTAAAGGGCTGGGCGATCGCGACCACGTTGTCGACTCCGGGCGCGACCGAAAGAGCCTCGATTTCATGGCGGCGGCCGCCGCTGCCCACCGCCGCGACAATCGTGCGTTCGGTACCGCGCGTGACGTGAGGCTGAAAGCCGGCTTCCCGGATACGTTGAATGATGTGTTCAATCTGCTGTTCGGTGGCGTTGTCGGACATGTTCACAATCATGGTGATGACCTTTCTTCTTGCCGCCAAAAGCAAAAGCCGCGATTTTTATCGCGGCTTCGGCGGAATCCTTGAGCTGTCTCTCTTACCCTGCTGACTGGCTCCGATCCTGCACCTCCGCCGCGAATGGAAACCAATAGCGGTCAAACCGGCGGAACTTGCTAAATCGACTCATAAAATTGTTGAGCCTTAACCAAAGTCTGCTAAAACCTGGCGAACGAAAATTACTGCGGGATAGAACTGGCAACACTGGAGAACACGTTGTTGGCGTTTCCACCGATCAGACGCACCGTGCCGATCACCAATACCAGGATGACGGCGAGCATAACAGCATATTCAGCGATATCCTGTCCTTCTTCGGCTGAGCAAATATTACGTAAAAACTGAAGCATAAATCCTCCGGGGGGAAGTGGCGTAGCTAATAATGCCGACTCGGACGGCGATTGTCAATCGCAGCGGGAGTTGATTTGTTGACCAGAGCCGGAACTCTCTACACAGGTGAAAACCCGAGCGGGACACGTGGTTTACTACCACCTCACAAGTCTCATGCGTGCTTGCAACGGTTACGAATAATCTACTGATCTGCCGCGGTAGAAGCGCTCGATACGCTCGGACCCGTTGAAGCAGCGCCGGCGTCCCCGCCGGCCTCCCCGCTCGATACGCTCGGAGCCGCTCTATCGCTCAAAAGTTGGTGCGCGCCCTGAGCGGCATAGTCGAGCACGGGTCCCGGGACCACTCCGAGATAAAGCGTAGCTAGCACGCACACCGTAATCGCGAGCGTTACCACGGCGGGCACGCGAGTAACGGGAACTTCTCCCCGGGGCTCGCGCATGTACATCATGACGATAATGCGCAGGTAATAATATGCGCCCAAAGCACTGTTCAGCACCAGAATGATCGTCAAGCCAACCAGATTCGATTTCAGGGCCGCACTCAATACATAGAACTTCGCGAAGAAGCCACCCGTGATCGGAATACCGATCAAAGACATCAGGAAGAATGTGAAAGTCGCTGCAAGCATCGGGGACCGCCTGCCCAGGCCCGCGTAATCCTCGAGCGTGACATACTTTTCCCCCGCGTTCGCAAAGTGGCTGACGACGGCAAACGCTCCCACGTTCATCGCTGCATAGGCGGCGGTATAGAACATCGCCGCGGACGTGCCCAGTTCCGGCTGTGCCGCAAACGCGACCAGCAGATATCCCGCGTGGGCTATCGAAGAGTACGCAAGCAGCCGTTTGACGTTGTCCTGCACCAGGGCGGCCACGTTTCCCAGCGTCATGGAAAGCGCGGCCGATACCCAGATCAGCCAGAAGCGTCCTGGTGCGTTCGCTTCGAACATGACGCGCAGCAAAACCGCGAAGGCCGCCGCTTTTGGGCCGGTCGACATCAGGCCGACGACCGGAGCCGGCGCTCCTTCGTAGACGTCAGGTGTCCAAATGTGAAAAGGCGCGGAGGCGACCTTGAAGCCCAGGCCCACAAACATGAGCGCCGTTGCAACATACGCCAAAACCGGCACGTTGCCGGAGCGCAGCACATGGCTGATCGCGTCAATGTTGGTGGAACCGGTTGCGCCGAACATAAGGGCGACGCCGTAGAGGAAGAATGCCGTGGCGAACGATCCCAGCAGAAAATACTTCAGCGACGATTCACTGCTTGAGGCTTCGCGCCGCCGCAAGCCTGCCAGGACGTATGTCGAGATCGACGAGATTTCCAGGGCAATAAAAATAAGGACAAGTTCGATGGCCGACGACATCAGGCACATGCCGACCGTGCCGAACAGGATCAGACCGTAGTACTCTCCCGCGCGGATGCGCTGCACCCGCAAATATTCGAATGAACTGAGGATGGCCACTGCCGCAATCGCGATGACGAGATAGTGAAAGAAGACGCTGAAGCTCTCCACTCGAACCATGTTCCAGAAAGCGGTTCCGGGATACCGCGCCATCAAGAACGTCGACGCCAGCGCGGCAAGGGTACCGACCAGTGCGATCGTACCAAGCGTGTTGTGACTCCTATCTTCATCGAGTAGCGGATCGACCACCATGATCAACATGCCGAAGATTGAGAGCACCAGCTCCGGCAGGATGCGCATATAGTCGGCGCCTTGCGGCAGCATGGATGTCATCGGCCCACCGCCCTGCTGGCCAACTGCGTAAATGGGGCAAGAGCCGCTTGCACCGCCGGATCAATCGCGCTAAGCCACACCAGGGGCGCGACGCCCATGACCAGGGCAGCAACCGCAATCGGAGATAGCGCAGCCTTCTCACGAAGGTTGAGGTCGGGTAGCGCGTTATTGACTTCGTGTGTCACCTTGCCGAAGAAAACGCGCTGATACATCCACAGCAGGTAGCAGGCGCTCCAGATCACGCCAGTAGCGGCGAGAATTCCATAGATCGGGCGCGCCTGGAACGCTCCACTCAGCACCAGGAACTCGCCGATGAATCCGTTCAGCAACGGCAGTCCGACCGAAGCCAGCACCGTGATCAGAAAGAAGGTGGCGTACTTGGGCATGGGCGTCGCCAATCCGCCAAACTCGGCAATCTCATAGGTGTGGCGCCGTTCGTAGAGAATGCCCGCCAGCATAAAGAGCCCGCCTGTGGCGACTCCATGTGCCAGCATGACAAAGACGGCTCCGTTCAGGCCGGCCGCGGTGAAACTGAAGATTCCGAGGACCACGAATCCGAGGTGACTGACCGAGGAGTAGGCGATCAGTTTTTTCATGTTTGGCTGCACCATCGAAACGAGCGCGCCGTAGATGATGCCGATGAGCGCGAGCGCCATGATCCAAGGCGCGTTGTGTCGCGCCTGCTCGGGGAAGAGCCCGACGTCGAAACGCAGCAGTCCGTAGGTGCCCATCTTCAACAGCACGCCGGCCAGCAAGACCGATCCAGCGGTCGGCGCTTCCACGTGCGCGTCGGGCAGCCAGGTGTGAAGAGGGAAGAGCGGAACCTTCACAGCAAATGCAATGAAGAAGCCGAGGAAGAGCCACAGTGAGGCAGATTCAAAACCTGGCACGCTTCCGTTGCGAATCGCACTCTGAATAACCGTGAAATCGAAGCTGCCAGTTTTGGCATAAAGCCACAGAATCGCCGCCAGCATGAACATCGAGGCGATCATCGTAAACAGGAAATACTTCACCGCGGCGTAGACCCGGCGTCCGTGGCCATACATGCCAATCAGTAGCGCCATCGGGATCAGCGTCGCCTCCCAGAAGAAGTAGAACAGGAACAAATCGAGCGACGTGAAAACGCCGATCAGAGCCGTCTCCAGGATCAGCAGCAGGATAAAGAATTCCTTCACCCGCTCGTGAATCGAAGTCCACGAAATCAGCACGCACAGCGGCGTCAGGAACGTAGTCAGCACCACCAGCCAGACGGAAATTCCGTCGATGCCCATGTGGTAATGAATGTTGGGGGACGAGATCCAGATTTTGTCGATCTCGAACTTGAAGGCGCCAGCCTCGCGATGCAGGTGTACCGGCAAATGCAGCGACGCCACAAATGCGAGCATGGAGATGACGAAGGCAAATACCTTGATATCCCGATCGCGGCGCGGGATCAGCAGAATGAGCAGGCCGCCTCCAGCAGGAATGAAGGTCACCAGCGAAAGTATGAAGGGACTGAGGCTTTCCATATTTAGTGCGTCACTCCCATCCAGACCATGTAGGCGATCACCACCGCCGCTCCGGCCGCCACCCATCCGGCATACGAACGCAGATTGCCCG
>DATFVD010000491.1:0-9084 GCA_035260505.1 Terriglobales bacterium | reverse complement strand
TTGAACAGACTGGCGAGCCCCGACGCCGTAGGCTTTTTCCGCTACCCACAATCTTTCCTCCCCCGGGCCAAATCCGGCCGCTCATTCTCAGGTGATAACGAAGGGGACCCAGAGGCGGGTGGAGTCCATTCCTCCGCTTCGTGAAAAGCAGGAATCAGACAGAAGAGACATCCAGTGCTCTACAAACGGTTCATCTTGCTGCTCGGAATGTTTCTGGGTAGCCTTGGGCCGATTGCCGCACAAACACCCGTACCGCGATTCGTTCTAACGCAAGAACGTGTCGCGCCGATCCTCACGACGCTCCAAAAGATATCGATCCCTTTGCCGGCCGCTTCCTTCCTGCTGTCCCGTGACCTCGCAAAGTCTAATGCCCATTTCAGTTTCCTGTACGCGGGAGCTTACGAGCGCGACCACAGCCTGGACCATCTTTCGCCGATGGACGAGGTGAAGACTTTAATCCTCACGCAGGCGAGCCTGCCGCTCCTCCGATTCTGGGGCGGACGGTTGCAACTGGACGCCTTTCAGAGCACGCTTCACATTCAGAGCGTGCAGCTTGGTCTTGTCGGCGTTGGCCGTATGCGCGGCTCTCTTGTCCCAGGACAGAGTTACCCCGGCGGGCCGCGTTCGTTCCATCTCTCCGGCATCAGCCTGAGCATTCACTTTGGCCGCGACGAGCGAACCGGACACCCGGCCCACCTATGGCGGCGTTTAACGCGCACAATTGACGCCGCTCTGAACTGAACTGCTCCGTCTAAAAATGTAGGGGCGCGCTTTAGTTTATCCTGAGCCTCGAAGGGCGCGTCCCAGGCCCCTAGGGCGCGATGTTTGCGTCCCGAATGCCTTTACGGGGCCGATCTTGCCGTTGACTCTGGTTCGTGTAGCGGCCGCGGACTTTCGCGGGCGCTTTTCCGACCTTGTCATCTGCGCCTTGTGCATCCCGGTCCGGTGTTCTGCGCTAAAAATTCCTGCAACGGATCGCACGTCGCGGCATCAAATGAAATCACAGCCGGGTTGACAACACCGCTTACTCGTTCATGCTCCAGGGGGTGAATTGGAAGCGGCCGGTCAATAGCGCCCCGTGTGCCTCTTCCCGCATTCCTCAATTCAAAGGAGGAAATCGGATGGAAAGTTCAGCCGCAAAACAGCAACCTACGGTAGGAGGTCCTATGATCGCTGCCGAACAATCGTATCTGCGCACCGAACTGGAGCAGCGCCGCGAGCGCCTTCACGCAGCGTTGCGTTCGCCCGCCGCTGATGCTTCTCTTTCGCAACTCCTGACGGCTGTGGATGCCGCGCTCCGCCGCATCGATCAAGGAACATTCGGGCTTTGCGAGACGTGCCATGACACTGTTGAACAGGAACGCTTGCTGGCCGATCCGCTGGTGCGCTTCTGCCTCGACCATCTTACGAGTGCGGAACAGCGTGCCTTGGAGAGCGATCTCTCGCTTGCCGCGCGCATCCAACGCGCTCTCCTGCCGAAACCCGGTCTGGCGCCCGCAGGGTGGCACGTGCGTTTCCACTATCAACCCGCCGGCATGGTGAGCGGCGACTACTGCGACCTTCTCGAAACGGACGGCGGCCTGCTCTTTATGCTGGGGGATGTCTCCGGCAAGGGTGTGGCTGCGTCGATGCTCATGAGTCACCTCCATGCGACGTTTCGCAGCCTCGCCGAAGCCGGTCTCCCGCTCGATCGCATGGTGGAAGACGCCAACCGCATTTTCTGCGAAAGCACTCTCGCCGGACAATACGCGACTCTCGTCGTAGGACGAGCCGCGCACGATGGCTCGGTCGAGTTTGTCAGCGCCGGCCATCTCCCTCTTCTTCACATGAACGTTGACGGAGCAACGTCGAAGGATTCCACGGGAGTGCCTCTGGGCATGTTCTGCAACACGCGCTTCCCTGTCCATCGGCTTACGCTGGCTCACGGCGACACCGTCCTTCTGTATACCGACGGATTGACGGAAGCACGGAATCGCGCGGGCCAGGAGTATGGTCTCCCGCGCATACGCGCGCTCGCCGCGCGGCACACAGGGATAGCCCCGGATGGACTGATCTCCAAATGCCTCGAGGACTTGCTGACCTTTGGCGAGGGCTCGCAGCAAACAGACGATTTGACGCTCCTAGCCGTGCGCCGCGCGGACTGAGTTCATATGTAGCGGCCGCGGACTTTCGCGGGCGCCTTTTCAGACCCCGTCATCTCCGCCCTGTGCGCTCTGTGCGGGTTCGTCTCTTGCCGTTGTTATTGGCGCGAGCAAAGCGAGCCTGTCATCCCGACCGGAGCGACCCGGCTTTTTCTTGCGCACGGTTTTTGTGCGCCGGGTCGCGTAGTGGAGGGATCGTGGCAAGGCTGCGCCGTCACCTCGGTCGGTGGGACAAAACTGAAATCCTGACGCCTTGCACCGCGTTTTTTTGCACATCCATCCACAAATTTGCACAGACTTCCCCGCCGATTTCGATTGACGCCCCGCAGCGCAACGAATATCTTCCACGCCAGATTGAACCGGAAAGCTTGAAAACTTTACGGTCAGCCTAGAGGGCGCTTCCGCCTAACGGCAGTGGCGCCGCCAGACTCGAGCCAAGAAGCAAAAAAGTTTTACGGTTTCAGTTTAAAAGGGCGCAACCTCCTTAACCGGCGGTTGCGCCCTTAATTTTTTTCGCCCGCCAATGTGGCACAGCGATTTCTGGCTGTGCCCCGAAAATGTAGGGGCGTCGCTTTGAGCGCGCCCAGGCCGAAGGCCGCATCTTGCCTTTGACTTTGCTTCTGTAGCGCCCGCTTTCCGAAGCGGGCTTCGACGCTCTTCCTCGCCGCCATGTCTGCCTGAGCCGGTCTGAAGGTCTGAAGGTCGGGAGGGTAGAAGGCTGCCGAAGGGTACCCCACCCCCCGGTATTTTGCGAAAAGAGTCTGCAAACTATTGAAAACAAAGGACGGGAGTGCGAAAAAGAGCGCAAAGAGCGACAAAGAGTCCGCAAGAGTATGACACGACAGGACTTAGGGACGGCATTGGCCACAGAGGCCCGCCTGCCGGACGGGCAGGCACAGAGACAGAGAGTTGAAAGCTGAAAGTATGCGCCCCACACCCCCGTGGCGACGGGAAGTATGCGCAACGTGCTGAAATTGGGAGAGATATTGGCGTTGCGTGGCGCATATGACGGAAGGAGTCTCCGGCTGCGAAAACATACACGGGGTTGCCGAAGAAGGAAAGGACGAAACGTAGACACTGTCAGCCGAACCTGGATTAAATATTACCGCATCCGTTACTATTTGTCAAGTGAGAAATTAAGGGCTGTGAATTGAATGGGTTACGAGCGGCTTGGCACGAACAGAAAGCCCTGAAAAGCACAAAGGTGCGGCGCTCGAGGGCTTTCGGGACGTTATGTCTCCACCACCCGGCAGGTTTTTGGGGGTGCGCCACGCTACAGACTCTGCGGTATTGATTGAGGTGCTGGCGGCGGGCTGAGACTGTAATTGCTTTAAAGTAGCGTGCTTGAAGCTTTGAGCGCGCTCAGATCTCGGGGGCGGCGTTTAACGAGGTCGCCCTTTTTGTTTTTGGGAATGCAATATTTCTGGAGTGCTCGTCTGTGCCACCCGCCGCTCAGCGCGTAGCGATGCGTAGATCAGGCGATCTGCTTGCGTGGTCGCGCGCTAACGAACTGAGGGCACCTAAATCAAGTACATAGACGAACTGCTGCGCGGTGAGAACGAGCAGTCTATTTCCCGCTGTCGAGAAGCGCGCATACACCGGTGCGTCGGGAAAGAGATACTCGTCGACTTTGTTGCCGTTCTTCAAGGTGTATAACCGGAAATGATTTCCATCTGCTGCCGCCAGCAGGCCTGAAGCCGCGGAAGCAGAGATATATTGGCCATATAGGCGGGCTTGGATCTCACCAGTAGAGAGCGAGTACACCGTGACCCGCGCCCCGTCTCGCACGCAGATTAGGAAATCACCAACGGAGAATACTGTATCGAAACTCTCCGGTCCAAAACCGACGCGGACGAGAGCTGTGCCAACGCTCTTGCCTGATGCGGCTTCGAGCACCTCGAAGGCTGCATCGTTTAATGTTAACTTCGTGGCGTCCATCTGCCTCTTGAGAGCTGGATACCGTTTCGCGAGGGCTTGACCACCGCTCATCATCGCCCGCCATCCGATCGCCACACGGTCTCCTTGTGGATCAGCAAACGGAACGGGCGGATCGTACCATGTCCTTACGGGATACTGGCCCACCCCTCCGCTTCCCACCAGGGCGGCCGAGCGATGTACCCATTGCCTCCGCCACAGCTCGCGTCCGGTCTTGATGTCGAGGGCTCGCAATTTGTGCATTGATTGATGTCCGGGACTCTCGGTGTGTCCGTCTGGGAAAACGTAAACAGAGGATTGCTCAAGAACGAAGAGCGCCAGGCCACCGGTGTGTGTGTCCAATATTGTGAATTGTGGATCGGACTTGAATGTTGGAGACCAAGTATCCGTCGTCGTTTCGCGGTTTGGATTCACTTCTTTTATAGGCGCTGGCAAGCCATCCTGGCGGGACTCCGCAATATACAGTTTGTCATCCCCAGCAAACCAAGCGCCCGTCAATCGCCTAAAGGCCATAATCTGATTTCCGGTGGCGGCGCGAAAAAGAGCGGCATCACCTCGCACGCCCAAAGCGAGAGTGTCGAGAGTGGGTGACGCATTGGCGACACGCAGGCTGGGAAGCAAAGGCGCGGGAACAGCGGTCTGGGCCTCGAGCGCACCATCCGCGACATGGACCAGCTTGAGTTCCCCCTGCCGCGAGTAGACCGCGAGCGTCTCGCCCGTGACATCCATCTGTGCCTCTTCTTGTGGGCTCAGAGTTCTGCCTGCATGCCAATCAAACAGGCGGACTTCGTTCCACTTATCCCGTCCTCGAACGATAAGGTAGTTGGACTGTGTTGCGGGCGTAGCAATGCGTGCGGCGAGGTCAAGTTTGGTTACAAGCTGACCGCCAGGAAACTCTAGGATTTGGGACTTCTCGGGATTGTCCGGATCGAGGACAGCGATTTGATTCGGCGCGACGAAGCAGAGTGTGGCGTTCCAATTGTTCTTGATAATTCCAGGGCAGCCAATCTTTCGTCTTGCGTTGACATCAACACACACCGCGGTTCTATGGGCGCGATCCAGCATAAGAATAAAGTGGGAGTCCGGCGAGAAAAGAAACCGAGCCCCAAAGATTTCGCGATCGGCCAAGTCCTCGAGTGTGTAGAAGAAGCCATACCCGAAAGGCTCGGCGTAGGCCGTGCCTTCGTTTCGGGGAATGAGTCCAGTTGACACTATTCCGGCGGCCAACCTTTCCTGCTCGGTAAAAATCTGCTGTCCGAGGATTCGTTCGCCTGTGTCTGTGCGATACAGTTCCAAAACAAGGGAAGGATCAAGGCATGCGGCGAGGTCGCCGTGGGGCGAGAGCTCGGAAGCAAGGCAGCCGTCCTGCGTCCTAAGAATTCTTTCATCTACTTTTCGGTTATCGGCCAAACTCCACCGCGTGACCGCGAGACCTCGCGTTGCCAAGATCAGTGTTTCCGAATCCGCAGAAAATCTGGCCGGAAGAACGTCTGGTGCATAGATCCAAGTTTGTATCTGTAAGGGACGACGGTTGAGAATATAGATTCCAGATTCGACCTGAACGAGAAGATATTGTCCATCAGAACTAAACCGGACTTGGTGCGGCACGCCGCGCAGCGCTGGCGTGAGACGAGCCGCGCTGACAACTCCGTGAAGCTGCTCCTTCGGAGATTTATCTTGGCCTGCCGGAGATTCGGCAGGATCTACCTGTGGGGGTCCGGCTGCGAACACAACGCCTATTAGCGCGACGTTGGTTAGAAACGCGATGGAGGTCAAAATCGGCTTATGTAGACTCATCTGTATCTTTCTTCGGATGAATACTATAGCGAGATGACGCGTGAAGAAACATAGCGGAAAGTCTGATATTCATACGGCATTTCGATTTGCCAATGGCAAAACACGTTCAGCTCATAATTCGCCCGGAGGCGTTTGATGCGTGGGTTGATAGCGGAGGGTATATGGGGAGCGCGGTTACGCCCATCCGAGCCCGTTCACTTCTCGCGGGCGGCTAACTTTCGGAGGCAAGCTTCACACAGACAGTCGGAAAACCGGGTGCGCAGCTCCGCCAGCACCGCGGGATCTAGACGCATGGCGGCGCACCAGCATCCGGCCTCTTGCTTGCAGTTGAACGGGGCACCGCAGCGCGAGCACTTTTTCTCGACAATTGTGGGCACGGCTAAGTCTATGGCACTCACGGGCTGTTCGCCAGCCACTTCGGGTTTCCAATGATTGCTGAGGGAGCCGCTAGCTTCGTCGGTCTGCTATTGACGGTGGCGCGGATGCAAGATTTCCTCAGCGGCTAAAGCCGATTTAGGAGGCGAGGCTTAATGTCGGAGCTGAAGCTCCGACCCCCAAGAGAAGGCGCCCGCGAAAGTCCGCGGCCGCTACATAAATTGGAGTCGAGGAAGCCCGGCAAATGCAGGAAAAAGCGCAACACAGAGAACACTGAGATCGGAGCACCCTTCGAGGCTCCCCTTGAAGCTCGGGGTAAACAGGGTAAACAGAGACCACGGAGGTCCGGCAGGTCGGCGGGACGACCGAATCACTAGTCGGCGACGGTGCGGTACAGGCGGAGGCTGGTCAGATATGCGGACACGAGCGGGCGCACCGGGAGCGGGGCGCCGGCTTTCAGGTCTCGCGAGAATTCGCGCCAGTTGGAGGCGTTGACGCGGCTGGCGGACACAGTGATCGACGGCGTCAGAATTTTTGTGGTGTGCCACCAACCTGTGGGCACAAACAAGATTTCTCCCGGGTGCAGCTCAAGCTCGATGCGAGTCGCCTTGGCGAACAGCGGGAATTTCTCCAGGTCGGGATTTTCCAGATCGACCTGCGACTTATTGCCCTGGGCATACAGAAACGGAGTCTGGTCGGGCGCAAACAACGTGTATTTCTTGACGCCGTAGATTTGGCTCAGAAACGTGTAGATGTGCCACGTATCCCAATGGAGGACCGGGAATTTTCCGCCCGCTCCGCCTATGTACAGCTCAAAACGTCCCCCATGCAGCCGCGAATTCAGCGGCTGGGCCAGCGAGCCCTCCAGCCAATTGGGACGAAAATAATCCGGCAGCGGCGCAAGGTCGGCATTAAGTTCCGGAAGGAACTTTTCGATGTCCACGTTGCGCAAGTACGGTGCGGGATTCTCCTCCGTGGAGGCGAGCACAAGATCGATGAATTCGCCGAGGGTCAAGGGCTTGCCGTTGTCTCCCCGTGGCAGGAAGCCGCCGAGGGTGTAGGGTTGACCCTTCACATGCAGAGGCACGGCGCCATAGCGCGCTTTGAAGAATTCCGGCGTCCACCGCGAACGCGCCTTCCACATGTCCAGCGCGCCGCTGATGACAACGGGCTTGCGCGGGTTGAGAAATACCTTGGTGAACTCTGAAAGCGAAGGGCGATAGCGGCGTTCAATCTGGTCAGCAGGCATGGCTCTTCCTCTGGAAGGGGAACCAGGGCGCCTCGCTGCTGAGACAAACAGGACGCCAGTAATGTCATGCGAATGATAACGGGAAGACAGCACTCACCAAATCGGGTGGAATCCCGAACGGCGTCGGAAATTTGCCGTAGTGCGCTCATTGCCAATAAGTTGCAATCCCGTCCACCTGTCGCAAATAGAACAGCTCGCCTGCCCTTCCGGACGGGTGACTTCGGCGGCGCTTTTTCCGCGCGCCAACCCGTGCGTATATTGCTGCATACAAAGACGTTACAGCACTTACCCTCGCGTACCGGACGGCTGGCTTCCCGTACCATTGTTGCCTCCCCCCGCCACCTCTAAGTTGAGCCTGGACGCCGCTGCACCCCGCGGCCGAAGGCACAATTCGTGGCTGCTCCGCACAAACCGCTCTCCGGGGAATCGCGCCCGCTCACGCTCAGCATCCTGCGCTGGTACGCCCTGGCTTTCCTGGTCCTGGCGGTCCTTTCCGCCGTCGCCGGTTTTGAAGTCGGGCGGCTCAAGGCCGTCTGGGCCAAGCTCAAAGTGGGAGACCTGGCGAACGCACGCGCCGCCGCGGTTTCGCAGCCCACCGCCGACGCTATAAACGCGGAATTCGCCGAGTTGTCGCGCCTGGGTCCGCAGCAACAAGCCGAGCAACTGCTCGCGCTGGCTATCCGCCGGCAGCAGGGCTCGCTCGAGCTGATCCGCCAAAACGCGGAAAGCTGGCGCGGCCGCCTGCAAAACACGGATCACTTGTTCGACCTGGTTCTCACCGCGATGAAATCCGACGATATTCGCGTGCGCGGCGCAGCCATCGAGGTCGATCTTGCCGCGAACAATCTAAGCAAGACGCCCAGGACCGTGGCGCGCCTGGTAAAACTGATTCGCAAAGATCCATCCGAGCGGCCGTTCGCGCTGTGGCGGCTCGGCGCGCTGGGGAATCGCGGCGTGCAGCCAAAACTTGTGCTCACGTATCTGCTGACTTTCGCGCGCGATCCGAACGAGCAAACGCGCTTCTGGGCCGTCGAAGGCTTGGCCATGCTTGGCACCGACGGCGCTGTCGATCCGCTGCTGGATCGCTTCGCGCATGATCCCTCGCCGCGCGTGCGCCAGCGCGCGGCTGTTGGCATCGCTGAGTCCGGCATGCTCACGCACGAGCAGCGCTTTGCCGCCGTTCCCGATCTTCTGAATTTTCTTGATGATGATGCTCTGGATTCCGACACGCGCGGCTGGGTTTATGGCGCGCTCCGCCTGATCACCGGTGAGGCGCTGGGCAACAATGCGCAAGCCTGGCAGCAATGGTGGGCGCACCACGACTCCACGAAGAAATCACGCTCGCCCAAGGGCGTAGTCTTCGCGTAACTTAAAGCGGCGCTCTAAATCTGAGCTGGGCTGACGGCGTGAAAGCGGCGGCTAGACTGCCGCACTCCAAAAAAACTTCGGCTGCGACTCTCGCTGATCTTGCGGCTTTGAGTCTCCAAATTTCAGACCTTCATTTCCAATTTTTTGGACGTGGTTGTTGTATATTGGCGCGCACTAACTTGGAGGCACTATGGGTTTGTGGTCGCGCCGTAAATTCTT
>DATFVD010000490.1:0-2627 GCA_035260505.1 Terriglobales bacterium | reverse complement strand
ACGGTGAAAATGACTTGCCCGACGCGCAGCTTGTCGCCTTCTTTTACGCGGACTTCCCCAATGGTGCCAGTCACCGACGAAGGTACTTCCACGACTGCTTTGTCGGTTTCAAGCTCCATCACCGGCTCGCCCTCGGTGATGCTGGCGCCGGGCTTGATCATTAAGCGGACCAAGTCTCCGCTCTCGATATTCTCGCCCAGCTCGGGCAGTTTAAATTCCGTCGCCATTCTTTCGCTTTCCTATCCCGCGCTTGCGGTGTAGAGTCGGGCGTTCCAGCCCCGGTTGTACACTCGAATTCACCGTGGACGGGCGGGGACGCCCGTCTCTCCATTAGCACTAGCTGATGGCGGGGTTACGCTTTTCCGGATCGATGCCAAGATCGCGGATTGCTTTCTCCAGTAGCTTTGCGCTCACGACTTCGCCGTCCTTTTTCTCACCGTGCTTCTCCCCCGCCAGGGCATGCAGCGTGGCCAGCACGATGTGCTTTGCGTCCACCTCGAAAAAATCTCGCAGGGATACACGATTTTCGCTGCGTCCGAAGCCGTCCGTGCCGAGCGACACCAGCTTGCCCGGAACCCACTGCGCGATGCTCTCCGGCAGAACCTTCATGTAATCCGATGCCGCAATGAACGGGCCGGACGAGCCCCGCAGCGCCTCGGTGACGTACGGCAGCTTGGCTTTCTGGGTGGGGTGCAGCATGTTCCAGCGCGCGCAATCGTTGGCCTCGCGATAGAGTTCTTTGTAACTGGTCACACTCCACACGTCCGCCGCGACGCCGTAGTCCTTCTCCAGAATCGCCTGCGCTTTGAGCACTTCAAACATGATCGCGCCGCTGCCCAATAGTTGAGCTCGCAGCTTGGTGTCTTTTTTCGCGGAAGCACGATAGCGATACAAGCCCTTTAGAATGCCCTCGCGGATGCCGGGCTGGCTGGGCATCTCGGGCATCGGCAGCGGCTCGTTGCCCACCGTCAGGTAATAGAAGATAGATTCGCCATCGACGTACATGCGCTTGATGCCGTCCTGGATGATAATGGCGATCTCATAAGCGAACGCCGGATCGTAAGCATGCAGGTTCGGCACCCCAAGAGCGAGAACGTGGCTGTGTCCGTCCTGATGCTGCAGGCCTTCGCCCGCCAGAGTGGTTCTTCCCGCCGTGCCTCCGATCAGGAAACCGCGGCAACGCATGTCCGCCGCAGCCCAGATCAGGTCGCCGATGCGTTGAAATCCGAACATCGAGTAATAAATAAAGAAGGGGATGGTGTTGATGCCGTGATTGGCATACGCGGTACCGGCGGCGATGAAGGAGCACATCGATCCCGCCTCAGTGATGCCCTCTTCCAGAATCTGTCCGTTCTTCGCCTCCTTGTAATAGAGGAGCGTATCCATATCGACCGGCTCGTAGAGTTGGCCGACGCTCGAATAGATGCCGACTTGGCGGAAGAGTGCCTCCATGCCGAATGTGCGGGCTTCGTCGGGCACCACGGGCACGATAAATTTTCCAACTTCGGGGTCGCGCAGCAGCTTCGAGAGCATGCGCACGAAGACCATCGTAGTGGAAGCTTCGCGGCCATCAGTGCCCTTGTAAAACTCCTCGAAGAGCGCTTCAGAAACTGGCTTCAGCGGCGTGGCACGCACTTTCCGCACCGGCATGTAGCCGCCCAGTTGCTTCCGACGCTCCTGCATGTACTTGATTTCCGCGCTGTCATCGGAGGGACGATAGAAGGGCGCCTTGTGCAGCTCGCCGTCTGGAATCGGAATGCCGAAACGCGAGCGGAAAATTTGCAACTCATCGTCATTCAGCTTCTTCTGCTGGTGCGTGATGTTCTTGCCTTCGCCCGCTTCACCGAGTCCATAGCCCTTGATGGTCTTGGCGAGAATTATGGTTGGAGATCCCGTGTGATCGACCGCCGCCCGGTACGCGGCATGTACTTTGATCGGGTCGTGACCGCCGAGCCGCATGCGGGCGAGTTGCTCGTCCGAAAGATGCTCCACCATCTTGAGCAGCCGGGGATCGGTGCCAAAAAAGTTTTGCCGAAAGTAAGCCCCGCTCTCGACGAAGTATTTCTGATACTGTCCGTCGGTGATCTCGCCCATGCGCCGCAGGAGCAGGCCATCGCGATCCGCCTGAATGAGCTCATCCCAATCGCCGCCCCAGATCACCTTGATAACGTTCCATCCCGCGCCTCGGAAAATCGCTTCCAGTTCCTGGATGATCTTGCCGTTTCCGCGTACCGGTCCGTCGAGGCGCTGCAAGTTGCAGTTGACGACGAAAATCAGATTGTCGAGCCGCTCGCGCGAACCCAGCGTAATCGAGCCGAGCGATTCCGGTTCGTCCATTTCGCCATCGCCCAGGAACGCCCAGACTTTGCCGCCGGTCGAGGTTTTCAACCCGCGATTCTCCAGATACTTGATGAAGCGGGCGTGATAGATCGCCTGAATCGGGCCGAGTCCCATCGACACCGTCGGAAATTCCCAGAAGTCGGGCATGAGCCAGGGATGCGGATACGACGACAGCCCGCCGCCCGGTTTCAACTCCCGCCGGAAGTTCTCCAATTTCTCTTTTGGGATACGCCCTTCGAGATAGGCGCGGGCGTACATTCCGGGCGCGGCGTGTCCCTGGAAATAAA
>DATFVD010000489.1:0-13342 GCA_035260505.1 Terriglobales bacterium | reverse complement strand
CGGCTGTTCTCCGTCACCGTACGCACAACGTTGTCGGGAGCGCCTTCGGGGATGTCAGCTTCGATTTCTAGAACAACGCGCACAGATGATCCGACGAGGCCGGTCAGATGAGTAAGAACCTCGTCTGCGATCCTGCTGGCGTCACGTCCGACCCGCGCAGAATCAAGTGTTACGGTACCGTGATAGCGCCGGGGTTTAGCTGCTTGAATCTGCCCGGGGGTAGGAGTCGTCTGTTGCGTCGACGTTAGTGAGGGCGACGACGTGGTGCTGGGTTCTGTGACGAGTGAACTAGGCGGCGTAGTCTCCTGCTCAATCTGCCTCCGAGCTGCGTCAGGCCGCACCAGCAGACTGGGATCGTCTCTAGTGATGGTTATCTGCGCGGCTGAGCGAAGTCCGCGATAACGAGATGCAGATTCGTCGTAGCTTTCGGCATAGGCGAAGGCGTCTTGCTCCCACGTCAAGAGCGCAAGACCGGAGCGGATAGCATTGAGGAGAACATCCGGGGTCTGCAAGCGCGGCAGGTAGAGGTAGCGACCGAAGTCCTCTACGAGTTGTCGGATCGGGACGTGGTTCCCGCGCCATAAGGGTACGCGGTCCATCTCCATGCGGAGGCGTGAGGCCGCAAAATTGACCACAAGTAATTCATCGTTCCTGAGCTTCTTACTGGCGCGCTGTGCAAGCGAGTCGTTCCCTGAGAGGCGGATTGTCTGCCACGTGATAGGGGCTTGCGGGGTCGCCTGCGTGGGCACCAGCAGCCACTGATACGTTTCGGGAAGCCTGGCCGTCACCGCGCCGTCGGCCGCCGTCTTCTGCGTCTCGGCCTGCTTCACTTGATGTGGCGAGAGGTCGAGCTTGTCCTTCTCGTCGAGGATGGATTCCCACGCGAGGAACTTTCGTGCAGCCTCGTCCAAGTCCTGCAGGCGCGTTTTATCAGCCGCGAGAAAGACGATAGTGTTTCGGTAGAGGCGAGGGGTGTTGCCGCGCGTCTCGAAAATTGCCTTTGCCGCTGTCTCGGCAGCGTTGTCTGCGTCTTTGCTGTATGTGTGGTGGATGCCGAGGACGACGAGTCGAGCGTCAAGGTCGTCCGGGACATCGGCACTGGAGCCCGGTATCGGATGCACGCGATTGAAGTCTCCCATCTTGCGCAGGTCGGCTCGCAAGCGCTTGTCCAACTCCTGCACCACCTTATCGGGGTCTCGGTTAAGCTGCTCAGCGCGATCCTCGGCGAGTTTCGTAACCGTGGGTTGCGTCGAATACCAATAGCGCGGACCGTCCTGGTAAAGGTAGGTTGCGGCCCCAGCGAGTCGTCGCAAGGCATCACCAAACACCGGAGGCGACTCGCCCGGCATCACACACCCGAGCTTCACGCGTCGGTCCTCGACTCCTCGATTTGCGGCGGCCGGCGTAGGCGCAGAGCCCATGTAGATGGCTCGGGCGACGCGCCGACAGGCAGCGAACTTGCCGAGATTAGGAATCTCCCCATCGAGCCGCAAGGGCAGAGAGCTTGGACCATCAACATCCTTTTCAATAATCGGCACCCAATTGTCAGAGAGATAGCGCGTGAGCTCAAACTGCACACGCGAGTCGTCGATAGGGATGTTGGCTGGCAGAATCAACGGATTCTTGTCGCCCTTTTCCCACAAGCTGTGAATCACTGCGGCCATTAGGCGCAGCACGCCGCGGGTGCGCTGAAATTTTATCAGCGTAGACCAGTCGGTATACAGTCGGTCGAAAATTTCCGGGTGGATCGGATAAGCCGCCTTGATTCGCCTCTCGTAATCCTCACCGTGGCATTCAGGCGGGAACTCTTGGTGTTGAGTCCTGTAAAGCTCGGCAAAGGCCCGCGCCACCACATCGCGGTCCTTAAACTGTGCCTGATCGGCAAGCGGCTCGAATAGTCGCCGACGCACAATCTCAAAGCCCTCCTCGGCGCTCGCCGGCCGCCATGAGGACTCTACGCGTCCCACTACGTTGCGCAGCCGGTCCAATGCTTCGCGCCCGCGCTGTCCACCGACCTCCACGTCATCGGCCTGAGTGTGGGGTGAGCCAACGGTATCAGATGCTGGCAAACTGATAACGAGCAGACAATTCTTAACCAGCTTAGCCGATTCAGTGAGGACTTGGGCGAAGGTAAATTGTGTCTCAAAGCCCCCTGCGGGTAAGTCGCTCTGGTCATGGAGCTGCCGTGCATAAGCGACCCACTCGTCGATCAGGACAAGGCATGGCCCGTATTCATTGAACAGTTCGCGCAGAACGTCGCCAGGGCTTGTGGCTTTCTCGTCGTCGGCGCGGACACGGTCAAAAGCCTTCTTTCCGCCGAGCTGCCAGGCCAGCTCGCCCCAAAGAGTGCGCACCGTTGTGCCATCCGGCTTGGTCACGGGATTGCCGGGTGAGATTTTGTTGCCCACCAATACCACGCGCTTGGCCGACGGCAGCTTCTTGGCGTTTGCTTGCTGCAGTACGGCGTCAATGCCAACCAAGTCGCTTGCAACCGTTCCCGAGAAAAGGTGGTAAAGTGCCAACATCGAATGCGTTTTGCCGCCGCCGAAATTAGTTTGGAGCTGCACCACAGGGTCGCCGCCTTGACCCGAGATCCTTTGCACCGCGCCTATGAGCAATCGCTTGAGGCTCTCAGTGAGGTAAGTTCGGCGAAAGAACTCGACTGGCTTTTTGTATTCGTCGGTCCCCTCGCCCATATGAACCTGCCAGAGGTCCGCGGCAAACTCGGCCTGCTGGTAACGGCCGCTGGCCACATCTTTGTGCGGCGTCACCACTTCCCGCCAAGGCCTCAGGTTGGCCGCCGCGGCGCTTTCGATAGCGGTGCCTGCGCTCTTGCGCTGTTCGGTTCGCACCTGCTCGTCGAAGCGCAGCCGCAAAAGCTCCATCTTCATCTTCTCGATCTTATCCGCCTGTTCCGCCGAGACAGCGGTCAGGAGCCGCGCGGCCGAGTCGAGCGCGCGGTAGGCATCGTCGCTAGAGAATGATTCCTGGTGCGCCCACTTATTGCGGAGGTCCCGCAGTTCGCTGACGAGACTGCGTTGTGCCGGCCCCAGCGTGCGGCGGAAGACATCGTTCCAGGCTTCCCACATCAGCTTCAACAGCGCAGCGACGTCCCACTCGCCGACGGCTCTACCAACTAAGTTACGATCGTCGCTAAGAAAACGTAATGCGTCGGAAGCGGCCCTGTCCCGGTACAGATTCCTGAACTCGCGCTCGATGAAAGGACTTAATCCTTGTTTGAGGAGTTCCATCGCTTTTCCGACACGCTCATGATTGTTAATAGCCATGTGTTACTCCTGATCGAATAGTTGAGGTTGAGACTGCTGCGACTTCCCGCCATCCCGTGCCAGGCGGGTAATCTCGGACCAGCTTTGTACGAGGCCGTTGTACGAAAGCGCCTCCTGCGCACGCTTCTTTCGTTCGCAGACGGTATAAAGCCGATAGGCCAGTTCGCGCGCAATCTCAGCCTTGCTGCCGATCTGTGCCACGAGCTCTGCTGCAGCGTTCTCGCCACCCGCCTCCAACGCGCGTACAAGTTGATGCACCGACTCCCACGCCGTGAGGCGCAGATCAATAGCCGGATCCCAGTCTGAAGGAAGTTTGCTAGGCTTAAGTAGGCGCACCTTGCCGCCTTTCGAGATAACAATCCCCGCTTCTACCATGCCGGCAACGCTGGTGTTCTTCGCCTTAGAGAGCGTCTCGGCCGTGCCGTACTCACCTTCAGCGAAACCCATCTGCTCGAACCAAGCCAACGCCCAGCGGCTGTCAGCGTCGAAGTCGCCCTCCTGCTCTGCCAACGCGTCATCGAGGGTCTGGTTGATCAGCGCCAGTGCTTCGCGCACCGAGACGGCCTTACCTTCGGCGTCGAGGACCTTGGCATAACGGGTGTAAACTGCCATGCCGGGGCCAATGGCCGCCTGCGCCAAGTCTACAGGCGCGATGTTACCGCGCTGGAGATGGGCCAATGCGACGGGCAGCTCGGCTTTGAGCGCGGTAAGGAACTCGCCGCGCGTGGCGGTGGGTGCATTTGTCGGTCGTGGTCGGCAAACGAGAATGATGCTCGAGGCGAGAGCGTTTGAGTTGATTCCCCGGGATCTGGTAGCTCGCTCGGTTCTCATCGGCCAGGTGCCGCTTAGAGCAAAGCCCGCTAGAATAACCGCACCGAGGAACGTCTCCCAGCCGGTGCTGGCGGTGCCCGCGTCGCCATCGCTCTCAGCCTGCTTGAAGGCGTAATAGATCGTGACCGGGAAGGCTGGATGCGCCTGTTTGGCGAGCCGTTGCATCGCCCGGGTCATGCCTTCAAGAAAGAACGCCTCGGCTCCCGCCTTGCCGTCGTGCCGGTAGGCACAGGCGACGAGCTCTTCGGCTTTCGGGACGGCAAGCGTGGCGAAGAGATCGGGAAAGACGGGTTTCAGCGCATGGCGTAGCCAGACATAGAAGAAGTCCGAGAGGTCCGCGTAGGGGACGTTGTCGTAGTAGGGCGGATCGGCGGAAACAACTTTGCCTAACGAGATTTTTTGGCTTGCAGCGTCTGCCTGAACTGCGTAGCCAGCCGCGCCAGTAGAGAGGCTGGCTAATGCCTCAATCGAGGACTCGACCGCTGAGAACCACGACCCCATCCTTGAAAATGGGGTAAGCTCGACGAAGTCCCAATTCATTGGGATAGCCTGTCGAGCGAAGAGCGCTCTGACGTTCTGATTTATGTTGTTCCAACCGCACAGTGAGTTCGAAAGATCGCTCCATCGTGAAGTCGCCATTGCGAGGTATACAGTGACTGCGTCCGCATACGCTGCCGCTCCCGTGCCACCAGTGTCGAGGCCGTGGCCGCCGTCGGGAAGGCCAGCGCCGAGGGCGTCTCGCTTCACGAATTCGCGGACTTCTTGTACTAATTCCGAAAACGTTGTTAGCGCCACGAGTTGGCGGGGGGTATACAGGTCGCCCCAATTGACTAATCCATAGAGGAATGGCGTGAATGCGCGCGCGTCTTCAACCATCGCTCCTTCCGGCTTCCAGTCAGGCTTCGCCGTAAGCGCAACCTTTTCCATAGCCTCCGTCGGCGGAAGATACACGCGACCCCGCTCGCCCTCGGCGACGATCGCCATCATGCGGGCGCCCATACGCCCGGCTCTGCCCTCGGCCTTGATGTAGTCGCTTGCGATCGGCGTCCCCGACATCAGACACTTGAAGTGTGCCCCGCGCGAGAGCTTGGTGCCGTTTTTCGCCGCCTTGGCGTCCTTCGGCTGGCCCACTTTGACTGTAAAGCGGTAACCGACACCATCGATCACCGGCTCGAGATATGCCTCTTTGCCTACCTTGATGGAGAGAAGGAATGTGGAGGCGAGCGGCACGTCAACCTGCGCGAAGGCCGGGTTAGGGCTTTTCACCGTGCGCGCCCAGAGCCAAGCGATCACAGTGAGCTCCTTGCCAATGTAGGGCTTGAGATCCGGCCGGAGTTTGCTCATCTCGGCCGTCACCTCGACCCTAGGGTAGAGGTGTCCGATTCGCTTCTCGGCCTCGTCGCGTATCCACTGACCGTAGTAGCGCATGTCCTCGGCCAGGCCTCCTGCATCACGCCACTCACGCTCGATGAGTACTTTGCGCTCGCGCCACGCGGGATTTACCGGCGGTCGCCCAGCAAATTTCGGCGGGATCTCAATCATTGCCTTGTTGATGAGCACCGCAACAGGGTTCAAGTCGCTGGCGTAGCTCTCAAGCCCCAGCCTCTGCGCCTCCAACGGCAGTGCGCCACCGCCGGCGAAAGGGTCATGGAAAGCGGGAAGTTTGTGTCGATCGAACAACTCCTTGGCTCGCGGGTGATCAGCATTATCAGCGCAAGCCGCGCGCCAGCTGTTCCAAATTTCGTCGCGCGCCTGCTGCAGCACCGCCTCATTCGTGGTGTTCTCCCACTTCACTAGGTCATCGATGATGCGGAACAGCCGCTGGCGTTCCTTCTCCTGCGCCTTCTCAGTTCGAAAAATGTCCGGGCGGCTCGAAGGGTCATCCACCATCTGGGCGAAGATCACCGCCCGAGCGGCCGCGAGCGGCCGCCGCGCCCACCAAATATGCATAGAGCGAGGGTGGCTACGAGTGAACGGCTGTTTCTCCAGCGCCGACGCCGCGTTGATCGCCTCTAAAGGCAGAGCCACTTCAATAAGTTTTTTTTTTGAGGTCATGTGCTGTCCATTTCCGTTCATGCTGGCCGTTCCGCCCGCGTTAGCAGCTCGCGAAAGTCGTAGTTCACACTGGTTACCCCGAAATCCGGCTCACGTTGAAAGGGTCGACGCACGTAGTGCACGCGATGCGCATCTCCGTCCAGGAACTCGACGATGGCGAGGACAAAATCCTCGGGTTTGTTGAGTGAGTAGAGAATTTCATTCTTAGTTACGGTGATGGTCGCGGCGCCCGAAACGCGGCCCTTTACTTCCAGAAACCGTAACCGGCCGGTGCGCGCGTCACGGCTCTCGATATCGTAGCCGAGCTTCTCGTATTCGCGATCGGTGGCTTCAAAGCCAAGTTTGCGCTCAACCTCCATTACAATGGCCCGTGCACGAGCAGCGGAGGCCTGAGTGTCTATCGCTTGGGCAGCTCCAGTCAATGGCCGGCCAGTCATCAGCGCAATTAGTCCGGCAGGCACCACCACGAAACCACCCAGCGCTACAGGTGGCAGCGCCGACACCTGTGCTTCCAGATCCAGCTGCTCCATGCGCTTTTGAAGCCGCGCTTGCAGATCGTCAGCCCGCCGGCGTGCTTCCTGGGAGTTGAGACGGGCATTGGGTTTGCCGGCCTGCTCCTGAAACTTCAAGTCCTCAGCCCGATGGTCCCAGTAACCAATCTCCTTCGTCAGCCGATCCTTGACCGCAGCACGGGCCTTACCGATCCACGCGCTGCGCCGATCGCGCACCTCCTTCAGGTGTTCCGGCACTACTTCGGCGATAGCGTGTGCCAATGCCTTTTGCTCCAAGTCTCGGGTAATCCAGGCACTCTCGGGGCGAGCTAGCAAGACATCTACACCGGGTTCGTCGGGCAGGAGGGGACGATAGTCCAGATAGGGCGCGTAGTGCAGGTGGCGGGCCTGGCCTGTGGCATCCAGCTCCACATAGAGCATCTGCTTAGAAATCGTGCGACGATCGCCACTCTTGAGCACGCTCGCGTCCTGGACGGCGTGCTCCAAGTAGAAAAGCACCCGCGGCGTGGTGCCGAGATCACTTTCGTCTATTAGCACAGTGCCGCGCCGCAGAAGGTCGCGATGACGCTCAAGCGTCAGGTCAAGCGTGGCGTCGAGCAGAGGATGACCGGGACAGACGAAGGCGGCGAGCGGCTGTCCTTGTGGTGCGATCAAAGACTTCTCAAAGGCGATGCGCTCGTAGCGCGGCAGCACTGGTTCGCCAGTTCCGATCTGGCGGTCGCGGTTGCGTACCGGCGCGGGGACATGAGTCACTTCATAACGGCGGGCCTCGCGCTGGCGAGTTGTGCCGCCAAGCTGCTTGAATGCTTCGAGGAAGAATGATTCGGTGTAGTGCGGTTGAAGGCGCCGGGCTTCAGCCCGCTCCATATCCTCCCGAACGCGGGCCACACGGCTAGCGTCCATTACGTCGTGGGCTAAAGCGCGTTCTTCGAGTAGGTCTTGGAGATGGGAACGATCAACGGCGTCGGCGATGACTTGCGTCAGTTTTGCGCGTATTTCGGGACGCTCACCGTAACGGATCGCCTGAATTAACAGGTCTCGCAGCGGCCGACCCTCGAACTGGATCTTGCCGAGCACGTCGAAGACCTGACCGCCCAGAGCTTGGCGAGCCTGCTCGAGCTTCTCAAGCAAAGTGCGGTAAACGTCACCCTCGCGCGTTTCCTCGGCCACCAAATTCCAGAGGTGGCATACCTCGTTCTGGCCGATACGGTGGATGCGACCGAAGCGCTGCTCGATCCGGTTGGGATTCCATGGGAGGTCGTAATTGACCATCAGGTGTGCGCGCTGAAGGTTAATGCCCTCACCCGCAGCGTCCGTGGCGACGAGCACCTGCACGTCCGGATCATGCCTGAAGGACTCTTGCGCCTTCATGCGTTCCTCCCGGCCCATGCCGCCATGGATGACAACCACCGCCTCCGCGCGGCCTAGCAAGGTAGTAACGTTCCTTTCGAGGTAGGTGAGGTGTCGCGATGCTCCGTGAAAACCACGAGCTTCTGACGCGGCGAAGGTTTAGGCGGCGGAATTGAGCTGGCAATATTAGAGGAATTCTCGCCGGGGATGTCGTTGCGAATTGCAGCAGGCCTGAAGATCTCGCCAAGCAGGCTGGCGAGTTCGCGCCACTTACGGTCCTCGCCGCTACGGCGCACAGCGAGTGCGAGCGATTCAAGTCGACCGAGGGTTGCTATTTCAGCCTTGAGCTCGCCGATAGTGCCCGCCGCAGTCGCTTGATCGAGGATCTCCTCCTCGGCTTCTTCGACCTCGTTATCTGGCGCATCCTCAAGGTCCTCCAGGTCCTCGGTATCGAGCGCAGGCGTTGCGGCGGCGATGGCCTCGGCGGCAGCGCCGCGTTGCAAAAGTTCGAGTTCCCGGAGCCGCTTTTGCAACCGTTCGCTGCGCCGGTGAAGCGATTGGTAGATGGCCTCGGGAGATGATGCTAATCGGCGTTGCAGGATTGTGAGCGCGAATCCAACCGTACCCGCTCGCTTATCGTTGGCGAGCGCCTCAGCACGGTTGAACTCGTCGCGCACGTAGTTCGTGACTTCGCTGTAGAGCTGCGCCTCGGCGTCCGAAAGTCTATACGGCACGGTATAGGCGATGCGTTCCGGGAAAAGCGGCGTGCCGTCGAACTTGAGCAGGTTTTCCTTCACCATGCGGCGCATAAGGTCCGACACTTCCACCTGATGCACGCCGTCACGAAAGCGCCCCTCGAAACGATCACCATCGAGCAGCGCCAAGAAGAGCTGGAAGTCCTCCTCCTTGCCGTTATGCGGAGTTGCGGTCATCAGGAGAAAGTGCCGCGTCAGGCCCGAGAGGAGTTGCCCGAGGTGATAGCGCTTGGTGTATTTAACTTCGCCACCAAAAAAAGTGGCTGAGAGCTTGTGTGCCTCGTCGCAGACCACCAGATCCCAACTGCACTCTGGCACTTCGAGCTTGTGCTGGACATCTTCGTCGCGTGAGAGTTTGTCGAGGCGGCCAATAACAAGGTTGTTTTCGAGGAACCAATTGCCGGTACGCGCCGCTTCGAGCTTGTCATTGGTCAGGATTTCAAACGAAAGTTGAAAGCGGCGGTAAAGCTCGTCCTGCCACTGCTCGGTCAAGCTGCCCGGACAGACGACGAGACAACGTTGCAAGTCACCGCGTGCGATCAATTCCTTAATGAGCAATCCGGCCATGATGGTCTTGCCCGCGCCAGGGTCATCAGCGAGCAAGAAACGCAGCGGTTGACGTGGGAGCATGGCCTCGTACACGGCCGTGATCTGGTGCGGTAGCGGTTCGACGAGCGAGGTGTGTACGGCGAGCACCGGGTCGAAAAGGTGGGCCAGACGGATACGATGCGCCTCTGAAACTAGGCGGAACAGATGCCCGTCGCCATCAAAGCTCCACGGGCGGCCCTGCTCGACTACTTGCAGGCGCAGCTCATCATGGCGGTAGAGCAACTCATTGGCAACTCGACCAGATGACCCTTTGTAGGTCAGCTCCAGAGCCTCGGAGCCAAACCATTGTGTGCTGACCACCGTGACAACCTGGTCCGGCAGGATACCTCTCACTGCAGTGTTGGGCTTGAGATCTTCGAGGCGGGTCATCTTCTTCGTGTCGTGTATATGCTCGATTTCACAGGGAAAGCGTCAGTGACGCACGTTAGCCCACCCGCGGGAATACCACCCAATCACCTCATTGAGACAAATGCGGACTATAAGCACGAATTTATGGAAATTATCGGAAAGGCGCTTCGAACTGAAGGCTGAAATAGATTCGCCACGAAGAAAATCTTCAACCATTCGGGACCGCCTGATCTCGGTCAGAATATTTCAGGGGTGCTACGCGTCCGCTATTCCATGTACCGCTACGGAAGCATATCGAGTTGCTTGCGATGCAAAGCACGGCGGCAGCAACCCACCAATCGAATCCGCGTCGGGAATCTCTTCTGAGAAGTTTGGGCAGTGAACCCATACTGCATCGCGAGATTTAACCGTCATCACCCTCACCACTGTCATCCAAAGGCGGTGGATATCGTGAGGAACCATCCTCAAAAACTTGTCCGGATCGTCCGGATGGAAAGTCGACGGTTCCACGTATAGAAATCTATAGTCTCAAAAACCTGTCCGTTTCGTCCGGACGCATTGCGATGTAAGCCTATTGGTATACATCCGGACAAAGCGGACGCCTTTTTTCAACACTATTCGCCATATATTGAATACCGAACGTGCCAGAAAACGAAAATCTATTGTCCCCAAAACCTGTCCGGATCGTCCGGGCATAACATATTAAAAAGAGAAATACCCTTGCGAAGGGACATTGAATCTCGTCACGTATAGAAATCTATAGTCTCAAAAACCTGTCCGTTTCGTCCGGGATTTGTTCAAAGGTCGGGGTCCTCTTCATCGGCTCGGCGCAGGCGTACACCGTGGTAACCCCGAAAGGTTTGGATTTTTGGCTCGCCGTTTTTGTCTGTCCCTTCCCGCTTAAGGTCATGGGACCTCGACATGCAGTGAAGCTCCATCATTAGATCCTGTAGCTGGCTGTGTATTACTGAAGCCTTCAACAATCTCCATTGTTTGGTCCGAGCATACTTAGCGAATGCGATTGTGATCTCGTCTTCGGTCAGGCTGGCGTCTTTGGTCAGCACCAGCTCGGTTTCCAGAAATGTGCGTAACCCATCCGATTCACTCAATAGGCCGGTGACCCTGGTTTTCTGATTATCGCTTAAGACGATGTCGCCTTTTATCTGATGGTCGTGTTCGTACTTCAAAAGTCCGGCAAGTGCCCAGTTCAGGATGCCGGAGCCTTCTTGCTGAAGAAGAATTTCGTGAAAGCCATCGATCCGTTTGGCTGGGCCTTGGCCAAAGAACTCAATGATGGTTAATCGGCGCTGCCATGCACCTATATCGCCTTCAAGTCTCACCAATAAGCGCGAATTACTAGTGATCAATACGTTGAGATCGCCCGGAAACGGGAAGCTTGTGTTGCTGTTCTTGCGTTCGGCGTCCATCGGGTCGCCGCCAACCATTGATTTAAGCTTATGTGCTCCTTGACTTTGCAGAAAGTGGGCTTTGACGTCCGGACCGAACAAAAGGGTTTTGCCTAAAGCGCGCGAAGTTTCGAAGCGTTCGTTTAGATGTTCGGTGCGCAATTCCGAATAATTCCAGCGACCGATCAAGACTGTGATCAATCGGCCCAGAGTCGTTTTGCCGGTGTTGGGTGCGCCTTGTAATAGATAGATCCGCTGAGGTCGGTTAACGCCCAGTACGATCAGGCCAAACATTTTTTGGATCAGAAGTATGTCTTCCGCCGAGACTGCCGGTTCCAGTAGATCCTTGCAAAACCGTGGGCACGTTGCTTTTTGCTCGTAAGCCACCGACAGCTGATTTCTGCTGCGGAAATGTGGCGAGAACGGTTTGGGTTTGATCTGGCCTTCTTCCAGCGCGAGCATCGCGTTCTGGCAATGGATCGCCCAGGGCCGATTTAGAAAGAAATCGCGTTTCTCAACAACGCCTCGGGTTAATTCAACGATGGCGGCTCGTGCTCGTTCAGTATCCAGCGTTGCGATTCCATGGCAGCCAGCCCATTTTGCATCCGCTTCTCTGATAAGATCACTCAGTCGCACCTTAAGGACTTGTGCAGTAAGCGGTTCGTAAAGGCCATTGGTGGGATTATAGTGGTAAAATTGTCTTTCATCCCGCTCGAAAATCATAATGCGTTCGACTGCCAAAATTTCACTCCAAAACCGTTCATTCAGTCGACTGGGGCTATTCTTTTCGTTGCGGTATAATGGTGGCCCAAAGGCGTCGGTTAGTTGTTGAACTGTTTTCTCATCTTGGCTCGAAGATTCGACTTTTTCAGTTATTGGAAATTCAAGTGGGAGTGAAACAATACCGGGCCCATTCATAAATTTCTCCTTTCAAAAGGCGAAATTCATTACGGCTTCAACCTGGCTGCGGAATTGCTCCCAGGAGTCGTAATCGACCTTGAGCAGATCGTTCAGATCCTTCACTGGTCGCCCGTCAGTCGTAAAGAGGCCGGTAAAGATGAAACCATCCACTGCGACGTTGGCGCGTTGAAGGTGCGCAGCCCAGCGGTTCGCAGCTTTCCGACCATCATCGTCGTTGTCGATGAAGATCCGTGCTCGTTTGTTTTGAAGGTATCCGAGGGAACTGTCCGTGAAGCTCGCGCCTGCAGAGGGCATACAGATCGGTGAAATGTGTGTTTCGACGCTACTGGCCCAAGCGTGAGCCAGCAGTGCGAGAGCATCCGGGGCTCCTTCCACGATACCGAGGCTAGGAAAACCTTCGGCTTCTTGGTAGCCAATCGGTGTCCGCATGTCGGAACCCGGACAACAAGTAACCTTACATTGTGAGCCGTTGGAGAGACGAAACGGCATATTGTCGAGGCGACGTCGAAGACCGCAACGAAGACGTTGATCGGTGTAGAGCCAGCACCGGCCATTGAGTTTATCATCAAAACTGTAAATGAATCCGC
The DNA here is from genome assembly GCA_035260505.1 of Terriglobales bacterium. Lineage (GTDB taxonomy): Bacteria > Acidobacteriota > Terriglobia > Terriglobales > Acidobacteriaceae > Acidiflorens. The sequence continues at coordinate 681 of DATFVD010000489.1, read as the reverse complement.
GCTCAGCGGCAATGCGAAGGGCGTCTACGGCGATTGCGCGACTCTGTGACAAAAGCTGGAGATCCTGCTCCGTGGGGAGGGATAGCCCTGAAGGAAAGAGAATCATCTTGTCTCTTTCATTGGGTGCGCTGCGTTGATGTCTGGGTTGAGGAATATCTGCTTGGCCTCCGAGCCAGGCGGCCAACCCTTGAACCGCGGTTTTGAAATCAACTCCCGTGACTGCCATCCAGTAGTTGATTGGCCCACGTTGCTTTTTGTCGTCAGAAGCCCAATCACCAAAGATTCCAGTACGCAGATTGACATCGAAGGAACGGCCACGCTCACCGTTGATCGAGCCAGCCAGCCAGTGACATCCTTCCTTTTTGCCAGCTGGTTGTAAGTATCCGCACAGAGCCTCCCATTGTTGCGCGGAAAATTGGCGCAGCGTCTCGAGATTCATCGTACCGCCTCCTGGGCGCGGCGAATGATCCTGGCTCGATAGCGTGCGAAGGCGTGCGGATATTTAGGTTGCCACCGGTGCGGAAACGCATTTCGGATCTGGCTTGCGATTTCGCGTTCCAGTTTTTCGAGGGGTCGCCCGCAACCGGCGGCCTTGGCTTCAATCAGCTCGAAAGTTGCCTGCTGGTTGAAATGCGCGAGCAAATGGCGGGCGACGCGAGAGATCCACTTATGAACGCCCTT
>DATFVD010000488.1:0-3630 GCA_035260505.1 Terriglobales bacterium | reverse complement strand
GCCTGCCTTGCCTCTGGACGAATGGGAAGCCACCTATCGGACGCTGCACATGTGGAGCCAGATCGTCGGCAAAATCCGCTTGGGGCTCACCCCGCTGGTGAACCATTGGTGGAATACCGCGCTCTATGTGAATACGCGAGGCTTAACGACCTCACCAATTCCGTACCGTGGAGGCACGTTTGAAATTCAGTTCGATTTTGTTCACCATCGACTGGAACTGCGGACGGCACGGGGCAAAGCCCCGTCACCTGGCATATCCGACGGTGAGTATGCGTTGACGCTTTCTCCGAAATCGGTTGCAGCCTTTTATCGAGAGCTGCTTTCGTTGCTGCGGGGGGCTGGCATCGACATTCAAATTAACCCGAAGCCGCAGGAAGTTCCGAATCCGATTCCTCTGGATCAGGATGACACTCACGGATCGTATGACCCGGAGTATGCCAACCGTCTCTGGCGTATTCTGGTGTCAGCCGAGATTGTGCTGCAGGAGTTTCGCGCGCGGTTCATTGGCAAGGTGAGCCCGGTCCACTTTTTTTGGGGCAGCTTCGATTTGAGTTGCACGCGCTTCAGCGGACGACGCGCTCCTCCGCGAAAGGGCATTATCACATCAGAAGCCTACTCGCACGAATGCAGCAGCGTCGGCTGGTGGCCGGGTGGCGGAGACGTGCCGGGACCGGCGTTTTACGCTTATACGGCTCCTGAGCCGCCGGGCTGTGGCGAGCAACCGGTTCGGCCGCCGGGTGTGTTGTATCCGAGCAAGCTACATGAGTTCTTGCTGATGTATGAGGATGTGCGCCGCTCGACGTCTCCACGGGACGAAATACTGGAGTTCGCGCAGAGCACTTATGAAGCCGGGGCGAATCTTGCGGGATGGGACCGCGCAGCTCTCGAACGAAAACCGCCATCTTGAGCAACTTTCCGACGAATCCCGCCGCATTCAACTCATTGGCGCGGACCCCGGCCTTGTCGCGGTCAACTGATATATTCTCTTCAATGGCTAACCGCCCGCCCGGATGGCGAAACTGGCAGACGCACGGGACTTAAAATCCCGGGTCCGTAACAGGACGTGACGGTTCGATTCCGTCTCCGGGCACCACTTCATTCCAATCGTTGCTGCCACCGCTTCTCGCTCGGGGCGCGCGTGAGGCTGATTTTTATTTTTCCGAAACAGGGGAATTTCCACCCGCACCTGCAACTTCGCCAGAACGGGGCAGAGCTCCTTCACCACACAAGGATGCGAGTTCCGGGACCTGTCGGTCTCGGGACTCGCTCTCGTTTGCAGATGGTAGTAGCTTGCGTACGTCCCCCGTGCCGCCTCATTGGGTGGTGAACGGGATGTAGCTGTAGCTCAACTGGTTCCCACCGATATCGTACAAGTACGCCTGGTAGCCGATCTCAAAGTAGTACTGCGTGCCGCCTCCGGTCAGGTTCGAGTTGGGTTGCAGCGTGACTGTCTTGAAGTCCGCGGAGAAGGTAATGGTCGCGGGCACTGCGTTGTTCGAAGCATCGCGCAGCGTGAAGCTGGTGTTCGCGTCGAACGACGCCGGACCCATAGCCTTGCTAAACACGGCCTGGAGCACGGCGTTCACGGGAACATTCGTCAGTCCATACGTGGGGTATGTCGAAACCACCGTGGGCGTGACCAGATCAGTACCCGTTCCCGTGGTAAACGACTTTGACGGGAAGGCGGACTGATTGTTGCCGGTAATGTCCTTCACTCCCGTTACGTTGATTGTGTACACCGTGCCGGTGGCCAGCGGCGCCATGGGGCGCAATTGGATGCCCCGGTCGCCGTCGTACAGCGTGGCGGTGGTTGGAATGACCGAACTGCCCTGTTTCAACGTCACGCCTCCGATGGATGCGCCGGAGATGAGTTCGTTGAACATGATTTGCACGGGCGCGTTGATGCCCACTCCCGTGGAGCCGCTCGGAGGACTCACTAGCTGCACCGCCGGCCCCGTGGTATCGGTTCCGGTTCCGGTGTAGAAGCCGATGCAGAAGTTATTCTGCGCGTTCCCAGAGAGGTCCGTCATGTAGTAGCTGCACATCTGGAACTGATGGCTGGCCCCCAGGTTTGCCGTTGGAGTCAGGATGACCGTGGTTAGGTCCGCACTGAAGCTGACGGTGAAAGCCACATAGCCGCCTAAGGTGTAGTCATAGAGGTACACGTACTGTGTACCCGCTGGATTGACGGAGCCTTGATCCATCGGCTTGTCGAACTGCATGGCGAAGGCAGCATTGGTGCCTACCACCTGGCCGTTGTCGGCGCTGCTATGGACGACAGAGGGTGGCCTGAAATCGGGGCCTGCCATGGTGTTGAAATGTGTGGTCTTGTTGGCGACGGCCACCCCCGGCTTCGCTGGTGACGCCGCTGATGGCGATCGTCATCGTCGTGCTGGAGGGCAGTGGAGCCTGCGGAATAATCATGGTGCGGGTGTAATCGCTCGAGAAGCTAATGCTCGACGGCACCTCAGTGACCGAGCCGCCACTCAACTGGATCGAACTGCCGGTGACCGACACCGGATTGATGGCCTTGTTGAAGTTCACGCTGACGCCGGCGTTGGTCCCGATGTTGGCGGACGTGTCCGGAGGAGCGACCGACGAGATGGTGGGCGCGGCATTGTCGACCGCTGTCCCAGCGGTGAAGTTATAGGCGTAAGACTGCACGGGAAAGCCGCTGGTGTTGGTCACGAGACTATTGGGGCTGATGTGCACCTCGTATTGCGAGTTTGCCACCAGGTTGCTCGTGGGAGCGATGTTGATCACCTGAGTGCCGACCAGCGACACCGTCGGAGTCAGGTAGGTTCCGGTGCTGTACTGGTAGAGGGTCACGTTTGTGTTGTTGATCGTGCCGGCCGCCAGTGCCTTGGGAAATCGAGAAAGCTGCAAAAATTTGCAACCGCTGCGCTAAATTTCGGATCTCGCCGCCCGGGTCATTAGTTCTTCGATGGCCTGTTGCGGCGACTTCCCGTTTTCGAGAATGGCAAACATCTGTTCGGTGATCGGCATCTCGACGTTCTTCTTGCGCGCTAAACCGACCGCAGCTTTCGTGGTGAAAACCCCTTCCGCGACCGCCCCGCGCATTCCGGCAATGATGGCGGGCAGCTCGCGGCGCTTGCCTAGTTCAACTCCAACGGTGCGGTTGCGCGATAGATCTCCGGTACAGGTCAGGACCAGATCACCCAGGCCGGCGAGTCCGGCCATGGTATCGAGGCGGCCGCCGCAGGCCACCACCAGGCGCGCCATTTCGGCGAGACCCCGCGTGATCAGAGCCGCCACCGAGTTGTGTCCGAGGCCGAGCCCATCGCAGATGCCGGCGGCAATGGCGATAATGTTCTTCAACGCGCCGCCTAACTCTACCCCGATCACGTCGTCGTTGGTATAGACGCGAAAGCGGGAATCGTTGAACGCTTGCTGCACCGCGCGAGTCACTTCTCGGTCGACGGATGCCACAGTCACCGCGGTCGGATCGCCGCGCGCGACTTCCTTGGCGAACGAAGGTCCGCTGAGCGCCGCGATGCGAGGAGTGAACTTGCTTTGCAAGACATCGCCAATCACTTCCGTCATCCGCAACAGGGTCCCATCTTCGAGTCCCTTGGTGCAGCTTACGAAAATCGTCTCCGGGCGGAGGGC
>DATFVD010000487.1:0-7961 GCA_035260505.1 Terriglobales bacterium | reverse complement strand
GACGCGTTTGATCCCGGGCGCGGTGGGAAACCAGGCTTCGACGCGGCAAGAGTCGTTCGCGACGAACGCAGAGCTGGCCGGCGACGGGCCGAGTTCTACGTGTGTTTCTGGTGGATTACTCGACTATCCGCATTACACGCGGCCCGCGGATTTTCGCGGCATGGCGGTACCGGAAGTATTGGTGAACGGCAACCACGACCAGATTCGCAGCTGGCGGCGCAAAACGGCTTTAGCAAAAACGCTGAGCAACCGTCCCGATTTACTGGACCGAGTTGCGCTGACAGTGGAAGATCAGGAATTGCTGGCCCAGATCAAGCTAGAGCGGATCAAGCGGGCCCAGGATTTAGTAGCGGAGACGGGGCAAACGCCGTCTCGATAAAAGATTAACGGAAAGAATCAGGAAGGAAAAGCTATGCGCAATCCGATCATCGAAAAACTGTTGGCGAAATCACGCCGCACCGACCTCCCGAAGTTTGGCCCCGGCGATACGATCAAGGTGCTGGTCAAGATCAGAGAAGGCGAAAAAGAGCGCCTGCAGGCGTTCGAAGGCGTCGTCATTGCCCGGAAACGCGGCGCGCAGCCTAGCTTTACGGTCCGTAAGATCAGTTTCGGCCAGGGCGTGGAACGTATCTTTCCCATCGACTCCAAGGTCATCGACAAGATTGACGTCGTGCGATCTGCAAAAGTCCGACGCGCCAAGCTTTACTACCTGCGTGGGCTCAAGGGTAAGGCTGCTCGGCTGAAAGAAGTCGAACAACAATAGCTGGCGGTTGCTCACTGGATGGTGACGGCGGTCTGTCCCTGTCCAAGCGGGGCGAAGCCCCGCTTGGACACATTCATCGAACGTCTGCTCTTGCTTCGCGCGGCTTCTTCGGCGAAGATGCTGCTCAGCATCCGTGTTCAAGTCCGCCTCCACATCGAAAAAGTCGAAAACGGACGGAGTTTCCGCCGCCACCGCGAAGCTGCGCCTCCTGAAAAAACTGCGCTGCACCCTTAAATTTGAAAAGCGGGCTTGGGCTGCGGGCGCGGAGCTGGTTGCTGGAGTCGATGAAGTCGGCCGCGGATCATTGTTTGGTCCGGTCGTGGCTGCCGCAGTTATCCTCTATCACAACGACGACCCTGCATATCGCATTCGCGGCCTGCGGGATTCCAAGCTGCTTCCGGCCGAGCGCCGCGAAGAACTGGCGTTACTGATTCGCCAAAATTCGATTGCCTGGGCCGTTGCCGCCGTGGATTCCGCACGGATTGATCAAATCAATATCTACCAGGCTTCTCGCCTCGCCATGCTGCATGCGGTTCAGAAACTGGCGCCGGCGGCGAGCTATCTTCTGGTCGATGCAGTGAAACTCGATTGTGACCTTCCCCAACAACCGATCATTCACGGCGACGCGCTCTCTGCCTCCATCGCCGCCGCCTCCATCATTGCCAAGGTCGAACGTGACCGCATGATCTCTGCCTGGGACCCAGTCTTTCCGATGTACGGCTTGGCCTCGAACAAGGGATACTGCACGCCGCACCACCTCGCGGCCCTTCGCGAGCACGGCGCCTCGCCACTACACCGTCAGTCGTTTTCGCCGGTGTGGAGCGCACCGATTCCGCAGGAAGTTTTGGGCTTTATGCTTGACGAGGCGGCACCCGAACTGACTTCCGGCGACGAGGAGCTCGTGGCAGCGATCTCGGAGGGCTAGCGGGATTCCGTTCTTGCCGCACCGGCGGGAAACGGGGCAAGCCCCGTCTCTCCACGAAACCCGATTCCCCGCATCTTACTTCGCCCGATAAATTTCCGTCAGCAGGTCCGGCTTCGATTCGTCCCGCACCAGGTGGGGATACTTCTCGCCGCCGTGATAGTCCAGTTTCACTACGCGGAAGTAATCTGTATTTTCCACGATGAGCTCAATCGGTGACGAACTTGTCTTGGCTGCTCGAATGGCATCGTGCCAGGCATCCGCCGACATTCTGTGGCCGTTCACCGCGACAATCTTCATTCCTGGCCCGATCCCAGCCTTGGCGGCAAGCATACCCTCGACCGTATCCCGAATCATGCCATCGCTCCCGGCCAACAGTCCTACCGAGTAATGCGCGTTGATCGTCTTTCCTTCGCGATCCTGGGCGCGATCGAGTTCCGAAGGATACTCGTCGTACACCAGCTTCCATCCACTTCCCTGAACTCCGCCGAGCGGGGCGCCCGGGCCGTGGTTCGACAGCCGGTCCGTCCAGAATCGGCGCCAGTCGTAGGAAGCGACCTGATTCAGCGCGTTCACTACGTCGTCGAAGGTGTAGGTTTTCACCATGGGGGGACCACTCGGCCCTCCATAAAACAGTTTGCAGAAATCGTCCAAGGATTTCGCGCCCTTACTCTGCTGACGGATAATCACATCCGCCCACAGCCATGTGAGCACATCTTCGTCGTAGTAATCGAGGCCGCGGCGATAATCTTCCCAGGCATGGGGAGCGTTCTGCATGGACGGAACACCGTCGGCCGTGTCCTGCAAATTGCGCCAGGCGCGGCCCGAACGATGATCGAGGTCCGCCGCGATCTGCGCCATGCCGTCACGGGCCAACGACGGCGTGCGCTCGCCGCTGCGCGCTGCGAGGATGTCTCCGAGGTATGAAGTCAAGCCTTCATACACCCACAGCAAGTCGGTCTGCATGGGCTGTTCGAAATCGGGCGTTGCCAGATCCGCTGGACGCCGGTACTTTCCGTTCCACGAGTGCACATACTCGTGGGGCAGAAGGCCAGCGGCCAGTTTCCGTCCGTCTTCTTCCACCAATGACCGCTCTTCGACCCGGCTGTCATTCGATTCGTGATGTTCCAGGCCGAAGTGTGCGACGTGATCGCTCAGGGTCAGGAGGAAGTGGTAGCCGGTGTAATGCCGGGCACCAAAGAGAATTCCCGCCTGCTTCACCAGGTCCCGGTAATGTTCCCACACTTCTTCCGGAGCATCGAGCGCGGCGGCGCTATCGGCTGCAAGATCGATTTCCGCGGGGGGATTTTCGGTGCTCAGCGGCACCACCTTCAAATACTCACCCGCGATGACTGGTCCATCCACCAGCATGGTCAGCGAAACAGGCGCAAAATGAATGTCGCTGCCCGCCTGATTGGAGACATGCAAGGACGTCCCAAATTTCCATCCCACGGGCAGCCGCAAGCTCGCGCTATAGGTAAGTTGATCGGAGCCGTAGCCGGCGGGATAAAGCAACAGCGTGTTCCAGTTGACGATGTACAACTTTTCGGTTGCGGAGAGCCCCGAACTGTAGCCGGGTTCAAACGACGCGGGTGAAGCGTAATCGAGATTCGCGACAACTTCGTTCTCGCCGGGCGGAACTTCCACGTGAAAAGTAAAACCATCCAGCAGATCGCGGCGCCATTGCAGCGTCTTTCCGCTGGCCGTGAACTTCAGGCCGGTCAAATCCGTGATCGGACCCGTCGGCCCGTGCTCGCCGGGAATCCATTTTGGATAGTAGAGTGTGAGCGTCCCGGGCTTAGCCGGGATGCGCAATTGCGCATGGAGGATTTTGCGCGGCGCTTCCGACGCGTCCACAGAGAGCACAACGGTTGGAGCACTTGCTCCAAACACTGAAAACGATGACAAAAGAGCAATTGCGAGCCAGCAAAAGTTCCTCACCCCACAACGTGAGCCCATTCCCCCTCCGGATTGTCGAGTCGAACCCTGCGACGCGAATCGAAACAGTACGTTAATATATCAGTCCGCGGCGCCGGTCAGCCGGCGCGCCCGACGGGCACCGGGCGCCTGCTATCATCTCCGACGTGCCCGTGCGCGGGAAATTTATTACTTTCGAAGGTCTCGACGGCAGCGGCAAGAGCACGCAAGTCGAGAAGCTGGCGCGTTCCTTGCGCGCCCACGGCCTCTCGGTCACCATCACCCGCGAACCGGGTGGCACCGATACGGGCGAAAAGATTCGCGACGTGCTGCTGCACTCCGCCACCTCGGGCCTTTCTCCGCTTACTGAAATGGCCCTCATGTTCGCTTCCCGCGCCCAGCACATTCACGAGGTCATTCTGCCCGCGCTCGCCGAAGGACGCATTGTGCTCTGCGATCGCTTCACCGATTCGACCGAGGCTTACCAGGGTGCAGGCCGCAAGCTGGGCACGAAGCCGGTGCTGCAGCTGCATGAAATCCTCTGCGGCAACCTGCAACCCGACCTGACAGTTTTACTGGACAATGAGGTTGCCTTCACCGTCGAGCGCGCCCGGCGTCGCAATCGCAAAAACAAAGGAGGGCGCTCGGAAAAGGGCTCGCAAAAAGACGAGAACCGCTTCGAGCAGGAAAACCGCGCTTTTTTCGGACGCGTCCGCCATGCCTACCTGGCCATCGCGGCCCGCGAGCCGCAGCGCATGCACGTGGTGAACGCCCGAGGCACGCCCAACGAAACGCATGCGGTTATCATGGAAGTGGTGCGGAAGAAGTTGAAATTCTAGAATGATTTCCCGTAGAGATGCGGCTTGCCGCGTTTCCCGCAGCGCACAAGCGGCGTACATAAGACGGGGCAAGCCCCGTCTCTACACGAAGAAGAATTTCCCCCATGCCCTTTTCTGATTTCGTTGGCAACCCGGAAACGATCCATCGCCTGCGCGAGATGCTGGCGCGGGACCGCTTCCCGCACGCCGTCATACTTTCGGGTGCGCAGGGATCGGGCAAGTACACGCTCGCTCTAATGCTTGCCCGCACCCTGAACTGTCTGGAACAGCCGATCACCGACGGGTTGCCCGACTTCTGCGGACACTGCTCGAATTGCACTCGCATCGCGCAATCCGAAGACCTCGACTCGCGCTTCGCCGAAGCGGTCGAGGCTCGCGAAAATCTGCGCGACACGGACAAAAAAGAAACCCGGCTCTTCGTCCAGACTCATCCCGATGTGCTCATCATCCCGCCCGATCCTCCGCAACTGATGATCAAGGTCGATCAGGTTCGGCACGTGATTGAAACCATCTACTACCGACCCGGCGAGGCGCGCGAACGCGTTTACATCTTCACCAGTTCGGCCTTTATGAAAGAGGCCGCAAACTCGCTTCTCAAAGTTCTGGAGGAGCCGCCGGACTTCGCCAGCATTTTTCTGCTTACTGAAAACCCCGGCGAATTGCTGCCCACGATTCGTTCCCGCTCGATGATCTTTAACCTGGGCGCGCTTGCGGTCACGGAGATTGAGAGCCGGCTCGCCAAGCCTCGTCCCGATTGGAATGCCGGGCAGCGAGCGCTGGTCGCCCGCCTCAGCGAAGGCGCCGTTGGGCGCGCCTTATCCTTCGATCTCGAAAGATATATTGCCGCTCGCAACCACGCCCTCATCATGCTGAAATCGGCGCTCGGTGGAGGCGATCATACTGAGTTGTTCAAGACCACGGAGGGCTACCGTTCCGGCGCGGAAGGGCGCGCGAAAATCGACAGCCTGCTTCGTACCTCCTACTCATTGCTCGAAGACCTGATGTTCCTGCAATCGGGCGCGGCGCAACTGGTCCGCAATACAGACATTCTGGGGGAACTTAAGAAAATGTCCGAATCCGCCGACTTCGCGTGGGTGCAGCGCGCGGCGGAAGGTCTCGGCGAAGTCGAGCGCGGCCTGCGCCGCAACCTCCTGCGCTCGCTCTCGCTTGATGCTTTCGCGACCGCGCTGGAACGCGTTTCCTGAGCTTGTAGGCTATGCGAGAGCCGATCCAGCCCCTAAAGGGGCGTCTGATTTTGCAGGTTTCGGCATCGCTAAAAGGGATTGCCCTGATACGAAGCCCTGGTACGAAGCCCCTGCTTTTCGGCTACCTCGGAACCCGAACGACGACGCGGCGTGCAACCGTATCGTGGGTGGTACGGTTTGGGCGGATGCACAAAAGACACTGCACAAAATATTGTCATCCCCTGCCTGCTGTGATACCGTAACCCTCAGTTCACACCTCTGGACCCACAATTCAGGCTCAAGTGTTGTGGCATATTCTGCCCGCCCGGCGCGCAGGTGGTGCGATTTGAAAGATGCAGTCGACTCCATACCAGCTGAACAATCCGCCGATCAGGACAGCTTCGCGAATCGCAAGCTGATCCGTCCGTCGCTGAATCGCACCGACCACAATCACAACAGCCATAGTCACGCACCCGCTGAACGCAGAGACAGAGATCGGGAGAGAGATCGTGACCGTTCCGCCGCTCCTGCCAAGAAGACCGCGCCCACCGAGCAGACTAACGCCGAAAATTTTTATTATCAGAAGCAGATGCAAACGAAGACTCCGATGGTCATCGTGTTGCGCGACGGTGAGGAAGTCCACGGCTATATCGAGTGGTACGACAAGAACTGCATCAAGCTAAATCGCACCGGATCCGCCAACCTGATGATCTACAAGCCCGCCATCAAGTACATGTTCAAGGAAGGCGAGAACGAGCGGAAGTAGGCGTCAGTTTTCAGCCGTCAGCCATCAGTGTGTGGTGACGGGCCTGCGGCCCGTCTGGATGGGACGGAACCCCGCCACCCCATTCTTCGTATCTATATCACGGACACTTCGATTACCAACTCGCCTCGACACTCAGCACTTTTAGAAGACCATCCTCCCCACCCTCGTTCTATGCTTCGGCGTCTCTTGTACGTTCTGCTGTCGCTTTATATCGTGGGAACCGTGTTCGGCGGCATAGGTCTGGGCCACATTGCTCTGCACCCGTACCGCCATCCCGCAACTCCCAGCGAGGAGCGCAATGCGAGAGGGGCTGCGGAGGCAAGTCAGATCGAGTTCCGCGATGTGGAACTGACGACCGCGGATGGCACGGTCCTGCGTGCCTGGTTCATGCGCCCGTCAGCACCCAACGGTGACGCCGTCATTTTGTTGCACGGTGTGTCCGACAACCGAATGGGCACGTATGGTTACGGGAAATGGCTGGCCAAGAGTCACTACTCGGTTCTGATGCCCGATGCGCGTGCGCATGGAAGTAGCGGCGGCGAGGTGGCGACATACGGCTTGAAAGAAGCCGACGACATTCATCGCTGGGTCGATTGGATCGAAACCACCGAACATCCGCGTTGCGTCTTTGGCTTGGGCGAGTCAATGGGAGCGGCGCAGTTGCTGCAGTCGCTGCCAAGGGAACCAAGGTTTTGCGCCGTGGTTGCCGAATCGCCGTTTGCCACGTTTCGCGAGGTCGCTTATGTGAGATTTGGCCAACCATTTCACGCCGGACCTTGGCTCGGGAGGACTTTCTTTCGGCCCGCAACCAATGCCGGGTTTCTTTATCTTCGGCTTCGTTACGGCTTAAACATGGAAGACGCCTCGCCTGAGCAGGCGGTCGTCGGCACCAGCATTCCGGTGCTCCTCATCCACGGACTCGACGATAGCAACATACCTCCGTACCATTCGGATTTGATTGCCGCCAAAAATCCGTCAGACATAACACTTTGGAAGGTGCCCGGTGCCGAACACACCGGAGCTCACGAAGCCGCACCAGAAGAATTCGAACGCATAGTCTTGAAATGGTTCAGTGGCCATTCGTCCCGGCAAATCCACTAGAGCCCAGGCTCGAACTAGGCTGAATGCTGACGGCTGAATGCTGCCCCTACAATTTCGGCAGCACAATCCCTTTTTGCGCCTGGTACTTTCCCTTGCGATCCTTGTAGCTGGTCTCGCAAACTTCGTCCGACTGGAAGAAGAGGATCTGGCACAGGCCTTCGTTGGCGTAGATTTTCGCCGGCAGCGGCGTGGTGTTTGAGATTTCGAGCGTGACGAAGCCTTCCCACTCCGGCTCGAACGGCGTCACGTTCACGATGATCCCGCAGCGCGCGTAGGTTGACTTGCCCACGCAGATGGTCAGGACATCGCGCGGAATCTTGAAGTACTCGACCGACCGCGCCAGGGCAAACGAGTTCGGCGGCACGATCGCGACATCGGAATTCACGCTCACGAACGAGCGCTCATCGAAATGTTTCGGGTCGACAATCGTGCTGTTGACGTTGGTAAAAATCTTAAACTCGTCGGCCAC
>DATFVD010000486.1:0-6221 GCA_035260505.1 Terriglobales bacterium | reverse complement strand
GCCGCCGGGTCCAACGGCGATGACCTTGCCCTGCTGCGGCTTCTCCTGGGCGGTGTCGGGAATGATGATGCCACCAGCGGTCTTCGCCTCGGCATCGATTCGCTCGATGACAACGCGGTCGTGAAGCGGTCGGAATTTCATTCGTGTCCTCCTACGGTCTCGTCAAAAAGTCTGGCGGAGTTGGAAAGCTGATCGTTATTTTGAAAGCTGTTCGCTGTGGGCCCCGATATTCCGGGGCCCTTGCGATCAGGTCGCCTTGTTGAATGCCTTGGATACGCTTGTCTTGATTGGCTGGGCAGCCTCATTCGCTACCTCCTGAGCGAGCGCGCAAAGCTCCTTATTTTGCGCAGAAACGATATCGAACTGGTTGCGCATGTGCGCGCTCGACAGCTCGATGAACTCCGCCGGGGACTTCACACCCAGCAGCTCACGGGCGTAGTCAAAGGCGGCCCGAGTGTTGGTACGGGCAATCTCGATAAGCTTGAGATTGTAGTCTGTGGCGCCCTTGGCAACGGTCGTATAGGTGTTTTCGAGCAGATCGGCCGCTTCCTCGCTGGCCACCATCGCCTTCGCGTAGATGTCCCTGGCGTGCGCGACGCCCTGGTCGGTCATCTCACGAAACTCCGCGGGCACTTCCATTTTCGGCATCTCGTACTTCGGCAGACCAAACGAGTCACTCAGATGTTTCGCTGTCTTGGCTTTGGTGGCGTCAGTAGTGGTTTCGTTCATGACACTCATCCTTAAAGGGCGGTTTTGGTTAGACCTCCCGACGCCGCCCTCAACGCCGGATGTCGGCAGAGAAGCGTTTCAGTTCGGCCCTCGCAGCAACTTGAACAGCATCGTCCCGTTCGTCAGCCGAATGATTCTGCTGGCGCATTCCTCGTGACTGGAAAAAGGCCCGGAAGAGAGGCCGCCGTCGTCCTCCATCGCGTACCAGCCGCGCTTGATGCCGCGCATGTCGGATTTGTCTTCGCTGATGTAATAGGGAACGGTCATTGTGGCGCTGGAACTTGCATGGCTTTCGCCTTCGATGAGAGGCAGGCGGCCGTAGGCAGTACTCGGATGCCCGGGAGCGGGTCCTCATGGCACCCACTCCCGAACGCAACTTCATTTGATTCTATTTGGAGCAGTTATTGTGCCTGCCGACGGCACCAGGGCTGCCACTCTGGAGAAACGGAGACTTCGGTACGTCGCCGCTTTTGTTGGGCAGCTCTCGGACAAGCCGCTGCTTGCCAGTATGTGTTCATGTGGGGTGTCGAAACGCATTGCACAATGGCGGATCGAGAAATTACGTGCTGATCCGATTTGATGATGGCGTGGTCGGGCAGTGTGGCGAGTTTGAATTAAGGCAAACAAAGCTCAGATCGCGAAAGATTGCAGATGAGCAATTTTATACAGACGGGATTCGGCCAACGGACCTAGCCGACACCGACAAAGTCCGAGAGGCAGAGCGGCTCGCGGCTAGTGTGCCGGACGCTATTCGTGCCGGGATCAGTGTTGAATCGTCTTACCGGCAGCAGCTCAGTTCTCGGAATCTTTCTTTGAGGATTCTGCTTTCGTTTTTGCTCTAGCTTGCACGCGCTCGGCGACTCGCATCACGTGATCTCGATGAGATTGTCCGGGCCAAAAGACCTCATCCGGCATGGCTACCGCAAGCGTAGGGCACCATTCAAACTCTCCCTTCGCGCCCCATTCGGTGCCTTCCAGATCGACGCATCCGGTGGGTGGGTCAAACCGCCATCCTCCGGAGGCTGTTTGATAAACGACAACTGAGCATTTTGGACAAGCGACGGGCGCCATCAATGTGCTTTCTTGCGTCGAAAGGATCTGCGGTCCCTTCTCAATACCAGCCTCGCCCCTGCTCCGATTCTGCTGGTCATCCTTATGATTGTGAAGGAAGCGAGCTATCTGTCCCTTGAGCGGCGTCGTTTGCTGCAGATCACCGATGGTACTGGCACAGTCGAAGAGCTCCCGTTGGAGCTTCGTGGGAACGGTATTCCAGCGCATAAGCACGGCCGCGCCCAGACACTTCAAAATTTGCTCTTCTTCGTCGGCAAGGGCCGTACGGTTGTCGTCATTACTTTCTCCGTTGAATCGTCTTATCGATATTTACTGCCATCCATTCTTCGTTTTCGGCAAGCCTCGTGTAGACCCGCTCAAGATGGCGGAATTCCCTCGTTTCGTTCGGCGAACGCGGTGCGTTGGCGAGGAACGCGCCGAATTCGGCTGCTTTGGCTCGGTATTGCTCTGCAGTGAACATTTGATACACCCTTTCTGAGGCAGGCGGAGCACAACTAAGACGCACTTTGGGTGGACATTCTTGGCTTGGTCACCCACACGGCGAGTAGCCAGGACACCCAGAGAAAAAGGAAATACAGGGCCAGGAAGACGATCAGGCTTATGCGTGAGCCCCATTCGTACTCGACCGTCAGCCCAATGAAATAAGCCGCGAGGTCACCGGCAATCATGAAAATGAGGTAGTACACGATAAGCAGCATGGCGACTCCCTTGCAGGCGGCGCAGCAGCGCCTCAGTTGGATTTTCTGTCGGCTACAACTTCGGTTTAATAATCTCCTCAGGTTGCTCGTTCACGACGATGTAAATCTGTTCCCCGCCCATGAACGAGATCACGGTTCCCCGCTCGGCGATCCGGTCGGCGACATCGTTCCGTGTCACAGTCACGGCGTTATCGAGGTTGATATAAACGACTTCATGCTTCGTATCAGTGCACTTGATCCAGGTTGCCATTGTTGCCTTCCAACTCAATTTGAATCCGACACGTCAGCAGAGCATGCCCGTATCGAATTTTCCCTGCACACAGCCGCCCCGCGCGAGATCTTGCAGCGCTTTGAGCGCGGCGCGCATGGCACCGCAATGATTGACCCGCGCGCGGAACGTGCGTGGCGCGCATTACCGCTGAGGCTTTGCGTGTCCCATGATGAATGACACCACGCTAAGGCAGATCGCAGCAGTCAAAGCGATGGTCAACAACGGGAACAACATCTGGACATAGAACCACATCTGACGACCTTAACCTGGAGTTGGCTCTATCCACGCGGCGCCTGGTCGGAATCGATCATCGACCTTGCCACGCGCCCGCAGAGCCGGGCGGCGGCAACACCCAGAGCGGCGCCTCGTCATTGACGCGGAGCGATTGCTACCTGCTCCGTACTATCGGAGCTTACTTCGGACGGGTGAGCAGGTTGGCACATGCTTGTGCCACCGCCGAATTAGCCGGATCGCTGCCTGGCAGCGTTGCCCAGCCACCCTTTTCGACGAAGGAGCCTTGCTGCCACGAATTGACCTTCATTAGCTCAGTCAGGTTCGCTGCGGCGTCGGCCCCGTGTTGGAATTTATCGGCGCAGATGGGAGCAAGTGCGAGCACGACGGCGGTAGCGGCACTTTTCTCCGCCATTTCCTTGGCGGTTTTTCCCAGTGTCCACCCGCCCCAGGTGAAGCCGATGATCGCTGTCGCTGCAAATCCGATGCAGGCGCCCTGCAAGAGACGAGTAATCGATTCTCCTTGCAGGATTGGAGGTAATTGCATGGTGGTTCCTTTCGCCCGACATGTTTCGGAGCGAGGGCAACGGACACCCGGATGGGTTCCGGTAAGTAAGTTGAACTGAAAGCCCGGTCGCCTTGCGACAGCGGCTCGATCGCAGGAAGTGTGCGCCCATTAACACTAGGAGTCTGTATAAAATTGAACACTCGAAACTAATTTTGAGCGTGTCGCGCCCGTCGGCCTCAGGTGCGCGCAAAGTCGCTCAAAAAAATCTTTTGTCCCAGCCGTCGCAAACTCCGTCCGGTAACTCCATATGCAAATTACAAAATTGATCACGCGATGATTGTAGGAGACTGGTCATGACCAACGGCTATATCGTTGCTGATGTAGCGATCAAAACCGCCTATTTTTCCTTAGTGACGGCCGCATTGATCTTTGTCTCGATGTTGTTGTTGGCCGGTGTTCACCCCTAAGGCTGTTCAGCCGAGGACGCTGCTGCATCTTCCGCACAGGACCGAAACCCCGGTACGGATAGTCACCTGCTTTTCCTGACTGGAATGCTTGTGCTAAGCGACTTCAAGCCAGTCCGAGTGTGCGAACCCTGGAGTTCGGCTGACTGTGCTCCACTGCGAAGCGGAAACCGGCAAGCGCCTCATGAGTAGCGCGCAGGCGATCGGCATCCTCGCTGATGTCCGTATCGCTGATCTTCGATGAGATCAGACCGTGGCGCGTGATGTAGTTGGACGCTCGGCGTGAGAGTTGGTCTGCTTTATCAACAACGTCATTGTTATATTCGAGGAGAGATAAAATGTTTTCAATTCCACATTGCACGTTGTGGAAGTGGTGAGAGCTGGTTACCCCGCGAGATATCTCCTCAAGCTGGGTATCGATGAGCGTCAGAAAGCTCGTGATGTGGGCGGAGAGCATAACGATTCATCCATTTCACGTCAGCCCGGCAATTATCTTCATGCCGTCGCATTTTCCGTCCGGCCCATGATCTGTTCCTCGTCAGCGTTCGTTGCGCTGTTCCAGGTCCTTGGCTGTTCCGGGTCCTTGGCCGTCGCCTTGAACTCGGAAGCCAGTTCGGTAAGGGCCTTCTTTACGTAAACGTCGCTGGACGCGTTTGCGAGCTGCGAACATTCTTCGGCTCGCTGAAGATATTCCTTCGACGTTAGCATGAGGCCACCAAACGCGCTGGTAGGTACAATTCGCCAAGCAGTTGAATCGTTCCCCATGCAGCCCGACTGTTTCGGGCAGGCAGCAAGAACAATGGCGGATTGGAGAAATTACGCGCTGATCCGATTCGGTGATGTCGTGGTCTATAGCGGGGTCAGTTTGAATAAGGCAACCGAACCCCGGATCGCAAAAGATTGCGGCGTGAGCAATTTTATACAGACCGATTCAGCCATCCGACCTAGCCTGATCGCCAACGTCGGGTTTTCTTAGAGGGAAACATCATGACTATGCAGTATCGTTTGCCGGATCAAGCGGTCCGCGCCGACCCTTGGACGTTTTATTGTGCAGTGTGCTCGGAGACCATGAGAATCAAGACGTTGGCACCGAGCCAGGGTGGGATGAAAACGCGCACCTACAGGTGCAGGTACGAGTGCGCTTGCGGGCATGGAGAGACGTTTGACGTGGTCCTTCATTGACGGGGAAGCCGGCGAGGCGTGACCAAAGGTCATCCATGAAAATGATTGCAGCGTCACTGTCGCGACCGGGCGCCACGACCAGGCTCTCGACAACCCGGACGACCAAGGATCGATCCGATGACGCTTCACCAGCTGTGCGTGATGCCATGCTCGCCGCCGTTCCGGGCTTGCGCGCGTTCGCGATCTCACTCAGCGGCAACGTCGATCGCGCGGACGATCTCGTGCAGGAAACGCTCCTGCGCGCCGTAACCAACATCGATTCGTTCCAGCCTGGATCGCACATGTCCGCCTGGCTGATCACCATCCTCCGCAACCTGTTCCTCACGGAATACCGCAAACGACGCCGCGAAGTCGAAGACGCCAACGGCCGTCACGTCGATAGCCTGAAATCCCCTCCCGAGCAGCACAGCCGGGTGGAATTCGAGGAATTTCGTGTGGCGCTCGCGAAGCTGCCATCCGGCCAGCGTGAAGCCCTGCTTCTCATCGGCGCGTCGGGCTTCTCTTACGAGGAGGCTGCTGCCATCTGCGAAAGCGCGGTAGGGACGATCAAGAGCCGGGTCCATCGTGCACGCACGCGGCTCTCGAAGCTGCTCTCAATCGACAGCGCCGACAGGTTCGGCCAGGACCACACGACGCGTGCCGTTCTGACCGCGGGCGGGCGCGGTTGATTGATTGGCAGCAGCACGCGTTGGCGGTTGCTACTTCCGAGACGGTGTGTCGGACACAACCGCGGGACGGTTAAACTCCACCGGGAGTCCTATTTTCCGAGTTCCCGCTCAGTAACACGGTCGTACACGCCAACTCTTCTTTGGGAATTAGAATTGTGTATGATCGCCTGTGCCCGCACCGCCTTCGTCCGGGGGAAGGGGGAGTCTTTGTGAAGAACAGGGGGAGTCTTTGTGAGGAAGAGAGGTAAGGCCTCGTTCGATCCCAAAAAATTTCTCGCCAAGGTGGGCGAGGGAAAAACGATATCAAAATATCGGAAGGATCAAATCGTTTTCTCACAGGGACAAGTCGCGGACGCGGTTTTTTACATCCAGCAAGGTAAGGTCAAGCTCACCGTCGTT
>DATFVD010000485.1:0-2084 GCA_035260505.1 Terriglobales bacterium | reverse complement strand
TACGGGGACGTATCCGCAGTTCCATCAGGTCAACGATTTCGGCGTGCCTCTCGCGGAGGATCTGCCCTACGCTCCTTATATCTTTCGAGGCAACGGATATCATACGGCGGCGTTTGTCGGCTCGCTGGTCCTCGACCCGGCCACGCGGTCGGCTCCCGGTTTTGAGCGCGGATTTGATACCTACGATGCCGGCTTTCACCGGCGGCGCGCGGGAGAAGACCGCTACCAGGCCATTGAACGCCGCGGCGGTGAAGTCGTAACGCGCGCGCTGGCATGGCTGAATGTACATCAAAAGGGACCGTTCTTTCTCTGGGTGCATCTTTATGATGCGCACGATCCCTACGATCCTCCTGAACCGTATAAGAGCCGGTACGCTGCTGCTCCTTACGACGGCGAGATTGCTTACGTCGATTCTGCGGTGGGTAAACTGCTTAGTCAGTTGCGCGTTCGGGGGCTTTATGAGGGAGCGATGATTGCCGTCATGGCCGATCATGGCGAGGCCCTGGGGGATCACGGAGAAACTACGCACGGCATTTTTCTCTACGATGAGACCATCCACGTGCCACTGGTGTTCAAGCTGCCGCAGGGGCATTCCGCGGGAACACGAATTGACAGCCGTGCGGGGCTGGTCGATGTGCTGCCGACTATTTTGCAGGCGGTGGGAATTGCGATTCCGCGGGAGGTGCAAGGGGAATCGCTTCTGAGCATGTTGAAGCCGGCGGCTGAAACTTCTCGCGATCGGCCGGCTTACGCGGAGAGCGATTATCCGCACCGGACGTTTGGGTGGAGTTCGCTGCGTTCGCTGCGGACGGGAAAATATCTGTTCATTGAGGCGCCGCGCAAGGAACTCTATGACCAGTCCGCGGATCCTAAGGCGGAGCATAATTTATCTACTTCGTCGGTAGCCGTCACCAACACTTTAAACGGCCAGCTCGATGCGTTCCGGCAGAAGACGAGTACTTCAAAGGAAGCGCCGAAGGTGAGCGCCGATCCCGGACTCCAGGAAAGGTTGAACGCACTGGGATACGTAGCGACCGATAGCAGCTCCCAAGCAATGCTTGGCATCAAGGAGACCGGCGCCGATCCCAAAGATAAGGTTGAGGTGGTGAACCTGTTGCACCGCGCCGAAATGGCCAAAGAAGAGATGCGCTTCGCGGAAGCGGTACCGCTTCTCGAACAGGTAATCGCGTTGGAGCCAAACCTGCCGATCACCTACCTGCAGTTGGGCACGGCCCTGAGTTCATTGAAGGATTACGAAAAGGCATTGCCGATATTGCGCAAGGCCGTGGAAATGCGCCCGGACTTGACTGTTCCACGATATCAATTGGGCTCGGCGCTGTTCGAGACCGGAGATTTTGCGGCGGCGTCGGTACAGTTTGAGACCGCCGTGGCTCGCTCTCCGGACTGGGCGGAAGCGCATTTCTCGCTGGCGACTGCGTATGCGCGGGCAGATCGTCTTCCGGACGCTATCCCGGAATACGAGAAGGTCATCGAACTGAGACCGAACCACTATGGCGCGCACCTGCTTCTTGGGCGAGCCCTCGCTCTGTCGGGAAACCCAGCGGCCGCCGTGCCGAAGCTTGTGGCAGCGGCTCAGCTTCAACCCAAATCGCCCGAACCGCACAGGTTTCTGGCGGACGCGTACGTTCAGCTCGGACAACAGTCCGATGCGGATCGGGAGCGAGCGGCAGCTCAACGACTGAGAGCGAACGTCACGCGTTGAGGAGTCAATTCGCAGGCACGAATTTGCAGAATGCCTGGTCGAGCTTGCAGGCCGTTGCGTATTCCTCATGCGCGGCTTTTGCATGGTGCAGGAGTTGATGGGCGTAGGCGAGGTT
This sequence comes from Terriglobales bacterium, assembly GCA_035260505.1. GTDB lineage: Bacteria > Acidobacteriota > Terriglobia > Terriglobales > Acidobacteriaceae > Acidiflorens. The sequence continues at coordinate 246 of DATFVD010000485.1, read as the reverse complement.
CAGGTGGGCTTCCGCAAGTTGTGGGTCAAGCTCAAGGGCGCGCTGAAACTCGCGGACGGCCTTTAAAGTGCGATTCGTCCGGTTGTAGCAGATGCCGAGGAAGTTGTGCAGGCGGGCATCTTCCAGTCCGAGCTCGATCGTCTTCTCCAGGTGGGGCGCGGCGGCGGCATAGTTTTTCTGTTGGAAAAAAACCATCCCCAGATCGCGCTGGCCGGCGGAAAAATTAGGCTGGATGGCAATTGTCTT
>DATFVD010000484.1:0-6973 GCA_035260505.1 Terriglobales bacterium | reverse complement strand
CTTACACCCACGGCCATTGTGAACGGTTATCTGACTATTCAGCCCGCCTAGGCGAGCACCTCAGCCTCCCTCAGGATCAACTCATTGCGCTGCGGCGCGCCGGAGTTGTACATGACGTTGGGAAGATTGCAGTGCCTGACGCAATTCTCCTGAAGCCCAGTAGCTTGAACGCTGACGAATGGACCCTGATCCGAGAGCATCCTGTCGTAGGCGAGCGCATCTGTGCGCCGTTGAAATCCTTTCGATACGTGCTTCCGATTATTCGACACCACCACGAGAAATTCGACGGCTCGGGGTATCCAGACGGACTTCGGGGAGAGGCCATACCCGTGACTGCCCGGGTGCTGCAGGTTGTCGATGTCTACGATGCGCTGACTACCGATAGGCCCTACAAGAAGGCCTACTCCATCACCGATGCGCTGCAAACCATGAAACAAGAAGTAGGCAAAGGCTGGTGGGACCCTCAGATTTTCGACCAGTTCGAGCGGCTAGTCAGAAGCGGCACCGCAGACTTTCTCTCTCGTGGTGCGGGTGCCGGTGCGCAGGGTTAACGGCAGGAATATTTTGCAGGGGATACTTACCATGAACCGTCGTTCTTGCCCTTCTATCTACGCCGGGAGCGTCACGGCCGGAGTTACGACGGCTTGGCGCTCCATCGTTGTGATCGTCCTTCTCTTGCTTGCGGGCCTGGTCGCTGAGAGCCAAGCCGATCCGCAGACAATCCCAAAGGCCGACGAACCCCTGAGGCAACTGAGCTTGGCAGATCTGGGCAACGTCGAAGTTACGACCGCGTCCAAGGAGCCCGAGGCGGTTTGGAAGACGCCTGCGGCCGTTTTCGTTATTACCCAAGAGGATATCCGCCGGTCTGGCGCCAGGAATATTCCCGAAGTCCTGCGCTTGGCGCCGGGGGTTGAAGTGGCACAAGTCGACTCCGATCACTGGTCGGTGGGCATACGCGGGTTTGGAGCGGTGATCGCCAGCAAACTGCTCGTACTGATCGACGGACGGAGCGTTTACACACCGCTTTTCGCGGGTGTTTATTGGCAAGTCCAGGCCACCCCGCTGGAGGATATTGAGCGCATTGAAGTGATCCGTGGGCCGGGGGGCACTATCTGGGGAGCGAATGCCGTCGACGGAGTAATCAACATCATCACCAGGAGCGCCAAAGATACTCAGGGGTCGATGCTGTCCCTGGGAGGCGGCAATGTCGAGCAGGGTACCGGCGGCTTCCGATACGGGGGCGGGAACGGTCGGGGTTTTAGCTACCGTATCTATGGCATGGGCTTCACTCGCGGTCCCCAGTTCCATTCGGACCACAGGAACTTTGACGATTGGCGAATGGGCCAGGCCGGATTCCGGACGGACTGGGATCGAGGCACCCGCGATACCTTTACGTTTCAAGGCGACGTCTACCGTGCGATTGCTGGAGAAACGACCACATACGCACTGTATTCGCCTGCCTCACAAGTAACCGTTGACGCGAACGCGCAGTTGACGGGAGGGAATCTGCTGGCCCGTTGGAAGCGCGTGCTGAACGATCGATCAGACTTCCAGGTTCAGGCTTACTTTGACCGCACGAACCACTTCGAGCCTGCATTCGGAGAGACTCGTGACACCTTCGACATCGACTTCCTGCATCATTTGACTCTGCCAGGGCAGCAAAACTTTCTCTGGGGCGTGGGCGCGCGCGTGAGTCCGTCGAATATTGTGCAAATTGTGCCAACGCTCGATTTCCAGCCGCGCGGCCTTACTGACCACATCTACAGTGCGTTCGTGCAAGACGAGATTCCCTTCTTTAACCGCCAGTTCTCGCTAACTTTGGGATCCAAGTTCGGACATAATAATTACAACGGTTTCGATGTCCAACCCAGCGCGCGTCTGCTCTGGAACCGCACGCCCCGACAATCCTTCTGGGCCTCGGTTGCCCGTGCGGTCCGAACACCCTCCCGTATCGACGAGGATCTCCAGCTCACGGATTATGCGGCGACGACGAACCAGCCAATTTTTTATCGCATCGAAGGCAACCACCAGTTTCGGTCCGAAAAATTGATCGCCTATGAAACCGGGTTCCGCACCCTGGTGACGCCTAGCTTCTATCTCGACCTTGCTGTCTTTTACAACAACTATCACGATGTCTATAGCTTTCAAGTAGGCACGCCATTTGTTGAAAATACGCCACCGCCGGTGCACACGGTGATTCCGCTGCTCACCAGTAACGGAATCAGAGGCACCACGAAAGGCTTCGAAGTGACGCCCGATTGGAAGCCGACGAGTTGGTGGGAATTGAAGACTTCCTACTCGCACCTTGAGATGAGTATGAAAAATGGTCCGGGAAGCAATGACCCCGCCCTCAACAGGTATGAGGGATCAAGCCCGCGGCACCAAGTGGTAATTCAGTCTTTCGTGAAACTGCCAAAGAAACTGGAGTTTGATCAGACCTATCGATATGTAAGCGCGCTGTCGGCACAGATGGTCAAAAGTTACAGTACTGCGGACGCGCATCTGTCTTGGCAGACCGCCCCAGAGCTTGAATTTTCTGTCGTGGGAGAGAACCTGCTCCAACCTCGCCATGGCGAGTTCGGAGGCGACCCTGGCGGGCTTGTCGGGATCAAACGAAGCGTATACGCGAAGATAACCTGGAGACGTGCTGCGAATTGATCCTTATGGGACATGCTCACAGCACAGGGTTCCTTCGCGATATTCCAGGCCGCGCGCCCTGGAGTTCTCATGGTTTTCGGCCGTGGCTCGTCGCGGTGGGCGTGGCATGGGTACTGGTTGCCGTTCCGTGTCTCCGGGCGCAGAGTTCAAAGCCCACTGACTACGACGTGAAGGCCGCCTATCTCTACAACTTTGGCCACTTCGTCGAATGGCCGGCGAACGTCGCGTCGGCCCAGAACGACTCCTTCACGGTCTGTGTTCTCGGCCAGGATCCCTTTGGCCCGGTTCTTGATGCCACGCTTGCGGGTGAAACGATAGCCAGAAAGAAAGTGGCTGCAAAGCGAATCTCCACTCTACAGGAGTCGGGTGATTGCCAGATTCTTTTCCTCAGTTCCGCCGAGGAAGCCCGACTTGATAACGTCGTCAAAGCGCTGAACAAACAAGCTGTCTTGACAGTTAGTGACATGCCGCAGTTCTCGCAGCGTGGCGGCATGATCCAGTTTGTCCTGGAAGGCAAGAAAGTCCGCTTTGAGGTCAACCTCGCGGCGGTGCAACGTGCCGGCCTGACTTTGAGTTCTGAACTGCTCAAGGTCGCGACCACGGTAAGGAGAAACGCTCCGTCCGGAGATTGACACACCATGCTCAAAGTCCAACACCATTCGATCTCCAAAACACTCACCTTGATGAACATGCTGGTGAGTAGTGTTGCCTTGCTGTTGGCATGTGGTGTTTTTTGTGCCTACGACCTGTACAGCTTTCGCTTGGCCCTGGTCCGCAACCTCTCCATCCAAGCCCAGATCATCGGAGACAATACCGTCTCCGCGCTGCTGTTCAACGATCCGCATTCCGCGGAGAAGACGTTGTTGGCGTTGAATGCCAACCAGCATCTCGTGTACGCACAGATTTACACGGGTGATGGTCAGCCTTTCGCAGGATATTGGCGCGATCGCGCGAGTGAGACTCAGCGCGCGCCCGTTATACCTTCAGGTCAAGTGCAAGACCATTGGTTCAGAGCAGGGCATTTGGGACTGGCCCGCTCAATCATTTTCGAAGGTAAGCCAACGGGTACGGTATACATCCGCTCCGATTTGGGAGCGATGACTGACCGGATGAAGAGCTATGCGGTGATCGTCGCTGTCGTATTTCTGGCCTCGCTGTTAGTCGCCCTATTAACCTCGAGAATTTTTCAACGTCGCATCTCCAAGCCGGTAACAGAGCTGGCAGAGACTGCCCGCATCGTATCCCGCGAGAAAGATTACTCGATTCGAGCGGTCCTTACCGGCAGTCAAGATGAACTCTCAACACTAGTCGAATCGTTCAATGAGATGCTGGGACAGATTCAGGAGCGCGACGGGGCTTTGCGAGAGGCACGTGATGAGTTAGAGCAGCGTGTCCAGGAAAGGACCACTCAACTCGCCTCGGCTAATAAAACGCTGGCGCTACAGAACCGCGAAGTCGAGCGGGCAACCCATCTGAAAAGCAAGTTCCTCGCGAGTATGAGCCACGAATTGCGAACCCCGCTAAATGCGATTGTGGGCTTTTCAGACCTCCTGGCCGAGCAGACAGCAGGAGAGCTCAATGACAAGCAGAAGCGCTTTGTCAACCATATCAAGCAGGGCTCAGCCCATCTGTTGCAGTTGATCAATGACATTCTCGATATCTCCAAGATCGAGGCCGGACAACTCGAATACCGATGTGAGTCGTTCCTAGTGAAAGAGGCTCTGCCTGAGGTTCTCTCGACAATCCATCCGTTAGCCATGGCAAAGAATATTGACGTTCAGCAAAAGTTGAGAACGGATCGGCCAGTCTATGCGGATCGAGTCCGCTTCAAGCAGATCCTGTACAACTTGTTGAGCAACGCGGTGAAATTCACACCAAAAGGTGGCCGAATCGAGATTGATTGCTTCGAAAGTGCCGACCAAGTCGGCCTATCGGTGACTGATAACGGGATCGGCATACGGCCTGAGGACCAAAAGGTCGTCTTCGAGGAGTTCCGGCAGGTCGAGGGTAATCGAGCTGCGGTGAATGAAGGCACCGGCCTGGGGCTCGCCATCACAAAGCGATTGGTCCAGCAGCAAGGGGGCAAAATTTCGCTGTCGAGCGAACCAGGAAAAGGCAGCCGCTTTACCTTCACGCTCCCAGCCGGAACCGAAGCATCCAGGCCAGCGCCCGCAAAGCCTTCCGCCAGTTTCCCTGCCACGACCGGCAGCAACTCGGGGAAACCACTCATTCTGGTTGTCGATGATGAAACCTCCGCCCGTGAGCTCTTGGCCAGCTATTTGAATTCGGAATATCGGATCGCGTTCGCCGAGTCGGGAGTCGAAGCGGTTGAGAAAGCTGGACAGTTGCGACCCGACGCCATCACTTTAGATTTAGCGATGCCCGGAGGCAGCGGCCTTGAGGCGTTGGTGACGCTCAGGAAAACTCCGGAGACGGCAAACATCCCGATCATTATCGTTTCAATCGTTGATGAAGAGAAGGTAGGTTTTGCTTTGGGTGCTGCGGATTACCTCATCAAGCCAATTCGCAAGACGGTGCTTCTGGAAGCGATTCGGAAGCATGTGCCGATTCAGGGCGACGATGACTCTGAGATTCTACTGGTCGACGATGATCCTCGATCGCTCGAGATGTTGGAAGAGACCCTGCGGTCGGCCGGCTACGAAACTCAAAGCGTCCAGAGTGGTGCGAGAGCTCTGGAAGTGCTTTCTTCCAAGGTGGTGAGCGCAGTCTTACTCGATCTTCTGATGCCGGGGATGGATGGTTTTGAGGTCATCCAACATGTGCGAGGACAAGCGACTTTGGCAGATCTGCCGATTCTTGTGATGACTGCCAAGACCTTGGCGCAAGAAGAGATAGTTCTGCTCAGTCGCGAAACCCAGGCGTTGTTTCAAAAGAGTGGTTCCTGGCAGCAGCAGCTCGTGGCCGAGGTTGGAAGGGTTGTTCCAAGCCGCAAGCGGGCAAAATCTGCGGGGCAGCAATGACCAAAATCCTTATTGCCGAAGATAATGCAGTCAACCGCGAACTGCTCCGCGAGTTGCTCGAAGCACGCGGGTATGCGGTGGATGAAGCGTGCGACGGTCAAGAGGCGCTCGACATGATTGCACAGAATCAACCGGACATACTGCTCCTCGACATCGGGATGCCGGTACTAGATGGATTTGCTGTCGTGAGCAAAATCCGGGAGAATCCGCGCCTGGCTTCGCTGCCTGTAGTGGCGGTTACTGCGTACGCCATGCATGGGGACCGGGAAAAGATTTTGAACTCAAAGTTTGATGGCTATCTGTCGAAGCCCGTGAATGCACGTGCCCTCACCGAAGAGCTCGAACGCTTGTTTGGTACTCGAGAGAATCGGGATGTCCCTCCGGATCCACCGCATGAGGGCGATGCAAGCGGAAAGACACGGGCAGCAGGGAGTAGCAAATAGCGCAGTTTGTAGTCTTAATCCTGTAGGTGGCCGCTACCGCTTATCTGTTCACTTCGGCGATGAATTTTCGGATCGCTTCCTCATTTTGTCTGCTCACATTCGTGAACTGGATGCCTTGCCGAGTCTCTTTTGTCCAGACCACTGTCCCGGCTGCCTCCAGGGACAAACCGGAAACGGGCAACCGGAACGACAGTCGCACCGTATCCTTAGGCTGCAAATTACCAACTTCCACTTGCATCCCGCTTCGGCTAAGGTTCCAGGTCACTCCGCGTAACGCTCGATCACCGACCTGGCATACCACCTCGGTTTGGAGTGGAACACGTTCGTGTCGGCGTCGATTGTCCAGCATTCCACCACACACTGTGCGGAACAATATGCTGAGCTTTTGTCTGTCGACGGGCTTCTGCAGGAAGAAGGTCGCACCGATAGAAAACACCTGTTGCATGGTGTCCCTCTCGTCCCGACCGGTCACGATGATAATGGGAGTAGATTTGTTCCAGGACGACTTGCGAATCAGGCGAGCAAGATCGAAGCCGCTCAGGTTGGGCATTTCCAGGTCCAGGAAAATTCCGTCAAACTTCTCCTGATTGATCATGCTGACCGCTTTCTCGCTGTCATTGATCGGATGTACCTCCACTTTCATAGACGTGAAGACCTCGACCAATACTTCCGCACATCATGGCGTCGTCAACGTTCCCTTAGCAAGACGGTTTATTTCGTCGAGGGCCCCTGTGGGGCGCTTCCTTTGACCTCTGTTATCCGCATGGTGACCGCTGTGACTCGACCGACTATGTCCCCGTCCGTTGGATAGCGAACGTGGCGGATCTGCCCTCGGGATTGCGGACAAGGAACCAGAATCAATTGCTTCCCATCGAGTTCACACCAACTGCA
>DATFVD010000483.1:0-4103 GCA_035260505.1 Terriglobales bacterium | reverse complement strand
ACGGTAAACGCGTCGCGTGTGAGATAGATGGCCTTCGCGTCGTCCAAGCGGTCCGCGTAGTAGGAATTGGCAAACAGCGGACCAGCGGAAAACAACACAGTCGCAAATGTAAGAAGCGTCTTCATCGTCGCAAAGGCCCCTTGCTTGATTTTGGTAAGACCGCATTTACGCGTTCCTGCAAAACACCAGCCGGCTTGTTGTCGCAGCGTATGTCCCTTGCGACGTGCGTGAGACGCGACACAGCACGAACGCGGGCACAGCACAAATAAAGCCACTAATTGCGAGGCTCGTCGTCTTCTTCTTTTTTCTCCGGCACCAGCCGCATCTGCCGGTAGAGCTCCCGCAGCTTTTCCTTCATATCCTTATATTTTTGGTACTGCTCCAGCTCGCGCTGTGCATCCGCCGTACGTCCCATCTGCCTGTAGATCGTGCTCAAGCGAAAGTGCGCCACCGCGCTGGTCGGATCCAGCTTGACGGCATGCTCCAGCAGCGGCAAAGCCTTCCCGGACTGATTCATGGACATCAGTGTCTTCGCCAGACCAATGTTGGCTTCGGCATCGTTCGGCTGTAGCTTCAAGGCACGTTCGTAGTGCTCATTTGCGGCTTTCGGGTCGCCCTGTAACGCCGCCAGATCGCCGAGCCGGCATTCGGACCTTTCATCCCACGGGTTGACGGCCAAGGCCGCTCTGTATTCGCTCTCCGCTTCCTGCCGTCCATTGGGAATGGTCGAACTGTTGAGCATTTCAGCCAGTTCAAAATGGAGGCCGGGAAGTTTCGGATCGATCTTGAGAGCTTCGCGATAATTCGCGATGGCCTCGTCGGCTTTGCCCTGCCTGGCGAGCTCGTGGGCCATCATCTGGTGGGTGCGCGCGGAATTGGGGGCCACCACGAAAAGGCTCAGCCTCGATTCGTCGACAAGATCCGAGTAGATCCGGTACGCGGTGTAGACGATTTCAACGTTCGTGGGGTCCAGTTCGCGGAGGACGCTTACCGTCGCGGCGGCCTTTTCCAAATCGCCTGCTTTTGAATAAGTGTCGATCAGCTCCATCCCCGTCTCAATGCGAATCTTTTGCTCCTTGAGCTCTGGGAACGCAGTTTCCAAATCGCCAAGCGCGCTTTTGATGTCGCCGGTCCGCTTTTCCGCCATGCCGAGCAGCGCCTGAATTTTCCAGAGAGCCGGTTGCAGCTTCAGCGCGGCGCGCAACTGCGGAATCGCCTCGGCGTATGCTCCCTGGAAAGACAGCAGGACGCCGAGGTTGCCGCGGGCGTCGACATTGTTGGGTTCGAGGGCGACGATAGCTTTGAATTCGGGCACTGCGAGGTCGGGTTTGTTTTCTCTCAAATATTCCTGCGCCTTGCGAGTGTGTTCTTCCACTTGTTGCTGGTGGCTGGGAGCGGATTGCGAAAAGCCGGAAGTGGCGGCAAGCAGGAGTACACCGAAGAGGGAAACACTGCCTTCTTTTATCCGCATGTCGCTAGTATACGGCGAGTGAATAGCCCTTTCGTGGTTTCGTGCTAACGAAAAAAAGAGGACGGCGAGGTGCCGCCGTCCTCCTCTCGACTAGGGGTGAAGGTTAGAACGTAAACCGGGCACCAAGTTGGCCGCTGCGCGGAGCAACCGTAGTTCCTCCGGCCGTGAGGGAGCTATCGATGATTCCGAAGTTCCCCAGGTTATTAATGTCACTGTGTGGAGGCTGGAAGCTGGGGTGGTTCAGCGCGTTGACGAAATCGGCTCGCAGTTGAAAGCCGAAGCGCTCCCCAAAGCGGAAGTCCTTAGCCAGGGAGAGGTCGACTACGCTGAGGCCTGGCCCACGCAACGTATTTCTACCCTCTGTCCCGAAGGCGAAGGTGGCTTTCTTCGGATTCGTGAAGGCAGCGGGATTGAAGTAGTCGCCTGCAGGAACATTGGAAAACGGGTCGCTGACCCGGTTGAGATAGAGTGTGCAGCCGTTACACTGTGAGTTGTTATCCGGGCCGCCGTCAATGACCGTGAAGGGATTGCCACTTTGCTTGATGAATGTTCCCGAGATTCGCCAGCCGCCGGCGACAAGGTTCGTCACTTCATGATGGCTGAGATACTGCTTGCCATGCCCGAAAGGCAGCTCGTAGGAGACGATTCCCTTGAAGGCGTGCGGGACGTCAAAGTTGGAATTGCCGTAGTTGGCGGCGGGGTCATTCCCGATCTGCCAGCGCTGTGTACCGCCGCGGCTGCCCCATCCGGCCGAATCCTGGTCGTCCAGGAAGTGCGACCAGACGTAATTGACCTGAAAGGTTAGCCCGTAGGAATAGCGCTTGGTGACTCCGAGTTGTAGGGCGTCGTATCTGGAAATTGCGTTGTAGTGGTTTCCGTTGAGGTTCCCAAACAGCGGGAACGGACGCTGCGCCTTCGTGGTGACGCCCGCCGCCAACACCGTTGGGTCGGTGATTTGGTTGAGGTCTGTCGGGAACTGCAGGTGACTGCCGTGGCTGCCCACATAGGCGATGGACCCCGCGTAATCATGGGCGAACTGGTGTTCGACGCTTAATGTCCATTCGTTGATTTTGGCTACAGGGACGTCGTATGGCGTATAAGTTACACTTTGAGGATTGGCCGGTGTGATATATGTCAAAGGCTGCCGAGCGGCCGGCGAACCTACCACATAGTTCAGGATGGGGCCGGCGGTTGCTGCAGAGGCTGACAGGGAGATGAGTGGGTTGGGACCGCTTCCGGTGTTTACGTCCGTCACGTCGCCCTGGCTAGTGCCGATGGAACCTTTTCCGAGTCCATCGCCATAAGTGTCTTCGCTGAAATTATAGGAGTACATGCCAAAACCACCACGAATCGTGGTGTTTCTGAACATGCTTGGACTCCAGGCAAAACCAATTCGCGGCAGGAAAATGTTGTAAATCGGCTTCTGCAAGGTGGTTCTGTCAATCTGGCCGCCAAACCACATCGAGCCGAGCGCCCCGTTGAAGGGATTAACGAGATTGGGATCGAACCCGCCGATGGCGTTGTGCAACTCGCTCATGCCGGTGGTGGCTTCATAGCGCAAGCCGAGGTTGATGGTGAGATTCGGACGAAGCTTGTAATCATCCTGTACGAAGAGTTGCGGGCTCTTGATGCGCATGTACGTCACGGACTGGTTGGTCGCCTTCCAGCGATTCACATCACCCAGCAGGAAGTCGGCGAAGGAAGCACCACCTGGAACACAGGTGGAGACCGCTGGTGGGGTCACCTTTGGGCAGTTTTGCTGTGTATACGACCCGTTAAAGTTGAACTGACCGGCGTCGACGTTGCCCCACGGCGTGGTATTGCCGTCGCCCATCAGAACTTCCACACCGAAGTGGAGGATATGCCGGCCCTTGATCAGGGTCATCACGTCCGAAGGGTCATAGAGGTGCTCGATGTAGATGGCGTTCGTGCCCGGCTGCAAAGACGAGCAGCAAGTGCCGCTAAGGTTGAACGTCGGGAAAATATTCGCTTTCGAGTACTGAAGCCCCAGCGTAGAAGCAGCATCGAACCCAAGGGATTGCGGCACGAACCAGTTGCCCTGCTTGGTATAACCCATACGGAATTCGTTCACGATCGTTGGGCTGAGTGTCCAGACGTCGGAGAGCTGTACGTTGTAACCGTCGATGTCTCCGGAGAAGCAGTTGAGCGGGCAGGCCCACTGATTGACGTTCCTTCCCGGATTGTTCTTGTTGGTAATGGAGAACGTTACGCGATTGTTCTTCATCAAATCGTAATCGATGCGCCCGAAATAACGAAGATTCGGGTTGGAGGACGGGGACAAAGAGAAAAAGTTGTTGATATTTGGTTTGGGACCAACAAAATTCGGCGTGGGATAGAAAGAAAGAACCTTCAGGGCCACGGGATCGATCCTGTTGGCGGGGATAATATTGTTAGCAAAAGCCGTGCGCGTTCCACCGATTCCTGCAGACGTCGGGTCGTAGATGGTGGGCTGGCCGGTGAAATCGCCACTTCTTTCGGCGAGGGTGGGCACCGTGCTGAAGTGCTGATTACCGCTGCCCTTGTTGGTGATTTTGTCGCGGACAAAGAAGAAGAAAAGTTTGTTCTTGATGATGGGGCCGCCGACGGAGCCGCCCCACTCGTTGTACCGCAA
>DATFVD010000482.1:0-2924 GCA_035260505.1 Terriglobales bacterium | reverse complement strand
GCGCGTGTAGTGTAGTAAACACGCGCGTTAGTCACCACAGGTCCACCGGAACATCCCGGCATTCCCGCACGCAATGGTTTTACGGCTTATTTCGTGCTCTCCCCGGTGACCGGGCTTGTTTGCCACCGTCATCAGCGGAATCGCTTCCACCAACTTGACACCAGCGTCGGGGTGTCAGGACCACACGACTTCGCCGTCCGCCTTAATGCCGTTCGTCAAAGGCACCATCAGCGTCCACCGCATCCCGTCCCGCGTCCGTGACGATCGCGATACGCCCCTCGAGTGGGACGAGACGGCGGAATTAGTGAAGTGATTTGCATCAGACGGAAACAGATTTATTTTTGCAGAGAGGACTGGACTACCCAAATCACGTTGATTTAGTTCGACAAAATCGTTTTTGGGCGCAAGCCCATCACCATCAGCCTGCAAGGGCCCTTCGCGGCGCCGCTAATTCCCTGAATTTACTTCCGCTTTCGACGGCATAGCGGACATGATCGGACTTGCTGCAGGCGGGACCCGGTCGCGATTGACCCATCTGAGACATCGGCTTAATGACGAGCAGACCGACAACGGACATAATTTTCTCAGACCACGAGGTCGTTCGGGTTAAACCCGTGGAAGAAAAGCGGACTTGCGCAGCGGCATCGTGTGTTGGTGGGTTGCGCCGCCGCATCAATGTGTTACCACGATGAAATCCGTGTCTTTTCCCGTCTCATGGCTAAATCCGTTGTCGGAAATAATCAATGAAGAGGCCGGCGTCAGTAGTTCAGAGATCCTCTCAACCGTATCCCGGGGTATTTCGATGCGGTCGAGGGCAGCGTTGGCTTTATCGGGCAACGGTACCGATAGGGCGGTTTGCTTCGCGGGCGCTTCGCGCTCTTTCGTGGCCCCCTCGGAAATGCGAGGAAATTCCTCCGGAATCGACACGACGGTCCAGCGAATGGCCGCTCCCTCGTTCTGGAATTCCATTGCGGTAAACACGTGCGTTCCCAGCGGCTCCCCCGGATTTTCGATCGTGACCGGGACATCAAACAACGGCGTGAAGCCCTGGCGCACGAAGAGTTTGCTCAACTTACGACTCACGAAGATGGAGATCGGGACGACCTTCTGAGGTGCGACTCCAGCAGGAGCCGAGCCTGGAACCTGGAGACTAGTGGCTTCTGGAGTCTCGGCGTTGGACACTGGTGATCCATGCGTTGCCGCGGCTGTGCTAATGCTCTTACCCGCGACTGTGGCAGTCTGAAATTCCGGCGAACCGGACACGGCTTTCGGCTTAAAAAGGTGCGGATTGGTTATCTCGACCGGCTGGACATCGTCGTGCGCAATGATCACTCGCGTGCCGCGCTTCGTGAGATGCCAGAGTCGAATGGCAAAGTCATTTTTCAAACGGATGCAGCCGTGTGACGCCGGACGCCCAGGCACAACACCGGCATGCAACGCTATCCCTGACCAGGTGATGCGCTGCATGTAGGGCATGGGGGCAGCGCTATAAATATTTGAACGGTGCCATCGCTGTTTGCTGATCACGCTGAATACGCCGAGGGGCGTAGGATGCCCCTGAGTTCCCGTGGACACCGAAGAGCGTGCGATCAGGGTCCCGTTGTCAAAAAGCGAGACCCGTTGGTCTGCGATCGAGATGATGATCTGGAGCGGGCCCTTCGGAGGGTCCTCGGGCCGAGCGTTCTTCGCCAATTCAGAGTTTGTCTGCCGGTGGTGGTGCTTGTGTTTGAACGGAGCGTAATGGCCTGGCCAGGACGTGTACTGGGGCCAGAACAGAAACTGAGCGTGTGCGATCCCTGCAGAGAGCATGAAAATGGCGAAAGCTATTAATGGAGTCTGCTTCCTCATTCAGTACCTCATGCAGTGATGTTGCATGCGAGGTCCAACCAAAAAACGCGGCGTTGCGGACCGCAGCCTCTCCTTTAAATCTGGTCGCAGTGGGTCGAAAATTGGACCGTATTCACAATTACGAGGCCAATTTGCTGGAAGAAGACAATCGGCAATAGCCGTCGCGCCGATCGCCGGGGCGATCAATGTTCGATGTGAGTTGCCGTTGCAACGGGCGCTTTGATCTGGGGCAATGGGTTCGGTTCGCTCACAAGATCCTATAATTCACCAACGACAGACCGCTCGAGGGGCCGGCATCCGCGCTTGCGGCCACTCAACCGCGTCTGTCGGTCGGACATAACCGTGGCGGGCTCGCCGGGTCCGAAACTCCCCCTACACGCTACGTCGGAGAATGCAGACAACTGCTTGCCAGCGCCACGTTGCATTCGGGCAACACTCTTTGGAAAAGTTGATGACCTGCAGTTTGCGCCATTCCGCGGTCATATCTTGACCCGAATAATCAGGCCGTCGCGTGCTTGGCTGTGCAGCATGGCTCAGGTGGAGCCTTTGGAGGCGACGGGATCATGAACCCGCGGCGATCTGCGACAGTGGCGGCGTTGTGCGGAACGATCGTTCTCGCGGGGTGGATCGTCGCCTGGCTTGCTGGCTTCGGTTCGGCCGGCATCGAGAACACCGGCGCAGTGCCAATCGAGGACCGCGCAGCATCTCTCACCGCCAACGCCGAGCTCGCGGACGCACCGCAGGCAACCGCAATGGGCAATGCCGCTGTCGCCAACACTGATGTGGCGACGGCCGCCGAATCGGCGACGGGAATGGCTACCGGCAAGATGGTGGCCTCATATGAGCCTGAATCGATCGTCGAGGCCGCGTTGCCCGATCCGTCGCAGATGCCGGCCGATCTACCGCCCGTGCAGGTGGCGACTATCGAGACAAAATCGGTGGACTTGGGCCACCATGATGTCGCCCGACCGGTGCCGACAACGCGCAATGCCTCCAACCCGGCGCCGGTGACGCAGGATTTTCGGTATCTCATCTATTACGTCTGGTCCGAACTGCCGCCTGCCGAGAAACCGGCG